>NZ_JBFTMK010001219.1:0-301 GCF_056396965.1 Pseudomonas sp. 05N434 | reverse complement strand
GGCCTTCGTCGGCGAGCTCAGTGACCGTGTCGGTGGCGTTGTCGATGACGTAGGTGTCGTCGCCGCTGCCGCCGCTGAGGGTGTCGGCGCCGGCGCCGCCATCCAGCCAGTCATTGCCGGCCCCGCCTTGCAGGGTGTTGTTGTAGGCGTTGCCGAGCAGGGTGTTGTTCAGGTCGTTGCCGATCACGGTGAAGGCACCGAGGCCGGTGACGGTGACATCTTCGACGTTCTGCAGGTTGCTTTGGCTGAGGTCGACGGTGCTGCTGGCCAGGGTCGAGGTGTAGCTGATGTTCAGCAGGTC
>NZ_JBFTMK010001218.1:0-318 GCF_056396965.1 Pseudomonas sp. 05N434 | reverse complement strand
CCGAGCAGGGTGTTGTTCAGGTCGTTGCCGATCACGGTGAAGGCACCGAGGCCGGTGACGGTGACATCTTCGACGTTCTGCAGGTTGCTTTGGCTGAGGTCGACGGTGCTGCTGGCCAGGGTCGAGGTGTAGCTGATGTTCAGCAGGTCGCGGCCCTGGTCGGCGGTTTCCTGCAGCAGTGCCAGTTCGCCGGCCTGGTCGAGGATATAGGTGTCGTCGCCGGCGCCGCCGATCAGCGTATCCAGCCCCGCGCCACCGTTGAGCACGTTGTTGCCGCTGTTGCCGGTCAGCACGTTGTTCAGGGCATTGCCGACGCCG
>NZ_JBFTMK010001217.1:0-325 GCF_056396965.1 Pseudomonas sp. 05N434 | reverse complement strand
ATCATCACGTCGGCGCCGAGGCCACCGTCCAGCACGTTGTTGCCGCTGTTGCCGATCAGCACGTTGTTCAGGGCGTTGCCGGTGGCGTCGAGCTGGTCGCTGCCGGTGAGGGTCAGGTTCTCGAGGTTGCTGCCCAGGGTGTAGCTGATCGACGACAGCACCGTGTCGATTTCGCTCAGCGAGGTGCCGCGCTCGATTACCGTGTCGCCGAGGTTGTCGACCACGTAGGTGTCGTTGCCAGCCCCGCCGTCCAGGGTATCAGCCCCGGCCTTGCCGTCGAGGAAGTTGGCGGCGGCGTTGCCGGTGAGGCTGTTATCGAGTTCGT
>NZ_JBFTMK010001216.1:0-340 GCF_056396965.1 Pseudomonas sp. 05N434 | reverse complement strand
TCTGCACCGCCGCCACCAAACAGCACGTCATTACCGGCACCGCCGCTGATGATGTTGTCGCTGGCGTTGCCGTAACCGGTAAAGGCTGCCGCCCCGGTATACGTCAGGCGCTCAACGTTGGCCGCCATGGAGAAAGTGGCGTAGCTGGTACGGATCTCGTCATTACCGCCACCCACCTGCTCGATGATCGTGCCGCCAGAACCGTTGATGATGTAGACATCATCACCCGCGCCCCCATCAAGGGTCACGGTGCTCAGGTCAACGTTGAACGTGTCGTTGAACCCCGTACCGATGACCTTTTCGATGTTGACCAGGGTGTCGCCTTGCGCGTCACCACCAA
>NZ_JBFTMK010001215.1:0-351 GCF_056396965.1 Pseudomonas sp. 05N434 | reverse complement strand
GTGCCGATCAGGCCGCTCTGAGCCAGATAAGTCCGCTCGTTGCCGTTATCGAACAACTGGAATGGAATTTCCGGATGGTCCTGGCGACGTGGATACAGCGGCAGCGTCAACTGGGCAACATCGCCACCTTGTGGATCGATGGCCAGGTTGAGCACATCCGTTTTGATCTGGATGAGGTCTTTGCTTGCAGCCACTGGCGTTTCAGCAGGTGCAGTTGCACTGGTATCGCTTGCAGCGCGCGGGATGTCGTCACTGGCGGAAGCATTATTGCCAGTCGCCGTATCCGGTAGACCCGGTGCGGTAGTACTGGAAGCAACATTCTGAGTCGGCAGGGCAGCCTGGCCATAGTCC
>NZ_JBFTMK010001214.1:0-352 GCF_056396965.1 Pseudomonas sp. 05N434 | reverse complement strand
GGCCGAACATCGGCCCGATACCGCCCATCTGAAACATCAGCCACTGAAGGGTCTCGTAACGCGCTGCCGACTCCTGGGCCAGCAGTTGCCCGCTCTTGTCGGCGAGGTAAATCAGAATCGCCCCGGACTCGAACAGCGCCAGCGGTTGGTCGCCCGGGCCGTGGGGGTCGAGGATCGCCGGAATCTTGTTGTTGGGGTTCAGCGACAGAAACTCAGGGGACAGCTGATCCTGGGTGTCGAAGCCCACACGATGCGGCTCGTAGGGCAACCCGATCTCTTCGAGCATGATCGAAACCTTGACGCCATTGGGCGTTGGCAAGGAATAGAGCTGGATCCACTCCGGGTACTGGGC
>NZ_JBFTMK010001213.1:0-353 GCF_056396965.1 Pseudomonas sp. 05N434 | reverse complement strand
GGTTTGAACGCACTGCGATCGATTCGCCGCTAGCGTCACCTCATCCCCGTAGTTCTGACCTTTTAGGACGTTAAAATGAAGCGCACCGCGATAATGACCCTGGCCATTGCAAGTACTCTCCTGCTGGGAGGTTGCTTTCCTTACTGGGAAGAGGGAGACAGGTACGATCGGGATCACCGTGAATACCGTCGCGACCATGACCGTGGCTATTATTACCGTGATGATCGTGGGTATGACCGGGATTATGATCGTCGTGATGATCGCCGTCGGCACCGCGACCATGACGACCGAGACGATTGACCTGTCTGCGCCCAGCTCCAGAGCGGCCATCACCGCTCTGATCTCCTGAGGAA
>NZ_JBFTMK010001212.1:0-354 GCF_056396965.1 Pseudomonas sp. 05N434 | reverse complement strand
GGCTGTAGCAGCTGTCGAGCACCGCGAGGCAGCGTTCGGGGCTAGAGTTGGTTCAGGGGGATCTTCAGGTAAGTGACGCCATTGTCTTCCGCGGGCGGCAAATTCCCCGCCCGCACATTCACCTGAATCGCCGGCAGCAACAGCGTCGGCATGCACAAACCGGCGTCACGCTGGGTACGCATGGCGACGAAGGCGGCCTCATCAATACCATCGTGGATATGAATGTTGCTTTTACGCTGCTCGCCAACCGTGGTCTGGCACTGTGGAGCGCGACTGTCGGGCGGGTAATCGTGGCAAACGAAGAGACGCACACTGGCGGGGAAGGCCAGCAGTTTGCGGATCGAGGTGAACATC
>NZ_JBFTMK010001211.1:0-357 GCF_056396965.1 Pseudomonas sp. 05N434 | reverse complement strand
CAGGAGTTCGAGTACGACCAACAGGACCGGCTGATCACCGAGCATCAGGGCTGGGGAACGCTGCGCTATGGCTACGACGCCTGCGGCCAGCTCAACCGCCTGCGCCTGCCGGACGGCAGCAAGCTCGACTACCACCACGCCAAGGGTGGTGCGCTGACGGCTATCGACCTTAATGGCACACGTCTTACAAACCACACGTACAAATCCGGTCGAGAACTACAGCGCCAGCAAGGCCTGCTGCTCAGCGAATATGCCTACGACGACCAGAGCCGGCTAAAGGCCCACGCCGTCAGCCAACAGCAAAAAAGCCTGTACCGCCGCGACTATGCCTACAGCCTCAACGGCAATCTCGACAGC
>NZ_JBFTMK010001210.1:0-357 GCF_056396965.1 Pseudomonas sp. 05N434 | reverse complement strand
GCTTCAAGAGCAACACCGAAATCCTCGGCGGCCTGACGCTGTTTCCCCAGGATTTCACTTTCGCCAACTACAAGGTGATCTTCACCGACCCGAGCTGGTACACCGGCTACCTCAACTCGGCGTACTACGTCAGCATGAATACGATTATTTCCCTGACCGTGGCGTTGCCGGCGGCGTATGCGTTTTCGCGTTATCGCTTCCTCGGTGACAAGCACCTGTTCTTCTGGCTGCTGACCAACCGCATGGCACCGCCGGCGGTGTTCCTGTTGCCGTTCTTCCAGCTGTATTCCTCGATCGGCTTGTTCGACACGCACATCGCGGTGGCGTTGGCTCACTGTCTGTTTAACGTGCCGCTGG
>NZ_JBFTMK010001209.1:0-358 GCF_056396965.1 Pseudomonas sp. 05N434 | reverse complement strand
GGAACCACCTGATCCCATCCCGAACTCAGAAGTGAAACGATGCATCGCCGATGGTAGTGTGGGGTTTCCCCATGTGAGAGTAGGTCATCGTCAAGATTAAATTCCGAAACCCCTATCTGCGTATGCAGGTAGGGGTTTTGTTTTGCCCGTAGGAAAGTGCTTTGGCAACAGAGGGCTAGCGGATGGCCATCCCTGGTAATGGTCGCATCGTTCGTGAAACTTCGGCAGAGCGCGCTAAAAACCATGCCGTTTTTGGTATGGTGCAGCTCGTTTCAACGGACTGACTGCAAGCCTACGGATCGGTACTCCCGTTTATAGTCAAAGAGTTGCTGCAGAAATGCCCGGACCGATACCAATC
>NZ_JBFTMK010001208.1:0-360 GCF_056396965.1 Pseudomonas sp. 05N434 | reverse complement strand
GTCGTCGCTCAGGGCAATGGACGACTGCGTGCGGCGTTGCGCGTGCAGGGTGCCGCGGCGCATCGCCGCGCATTGACGGCAGTTGCAGTTCCATTGCGGAAAACCGCCGCCGGCGGCGGAACCGAGAACGCGGATGTGCATGGCAGGCTCCAGAAAGCAGGCCCGGCCAACGCGACGGCTGACCGGGCGATCAATCAACGGTTGGCGAAATACATCGTCACTTCGAAGCCAATGCGCAGATCGGTAAACGCGGGTTTATGCCACATGGGTCATTCCTCTTCTTGTGCCGGACGATTCCGGTAGAGCCATTAATGCACGGGGCGCCAACTGCCCGAATGCTACTTTCGAAGGAGGTGGCGG
>NZ_JBFTMK010001207.1:0-361 GCF_056396965.1 Pseudomonas sp. 05N434 | reverse complement strand
CGCTAGCACCGCACCAATTGCGGGCAAGCCAATGGCCGGGCCGGACATGCTTTCTGATCTGGAAGCTCGCCGGGGTGGGGTATTTCCATGCAGATGCCAAGAGTGATCTCCATATGTGTGTATATTTTTATAAGTTATTTATTGTGTATATTTTTATAAGTTATTTATCAATCCCCACGTTAACGCCAACTGATCTAAGAATATACAGATAATTGCTTGATCTGATCAGGCTCTTGAGTGGGTATTTTTTTGATGCGCCTGCTCGGTCAATTAACTTGATTATAATGCCTTGCGTTTTCTCAGAAAAAAACAAGCACATTATTCCCAGTAAGCACACAAGCACATTATTCCCAGTAAGCAC
>NZ_JBFTMK010001206.1:0-363 GCF_056396965.1 Pseudomonas sp. 05N434 | reverse complement strand
CTTATAGAGCATCTAGGGATGTACCTGCCGCTGATGTTGTGATATTTGCAGGTCGCTAAGTTGCATTGGTTAGGGAGTTCGATTTGATGAGTGGTTTATTCAGTATGGTTGCTTCAAAAATCTGGCAAGTCATAACGCGTTTTTCACGAGGGCTGCGCTCTTTTTTGGCTAAGTCTAAAGCGTTTATTCGGCCCTTTTACCAAAAGTTTCCTTTCCTTGTGTGGATTCGTGTTCGTATACATTTGTTTTTCAAGCGTTTGCGCGAAAATATAATGTTAGTGATTAATTCGCGGAATAATACCAAGGCTATCCAGGCTATATTGAATCGTCGTTTCTCACGGTTCCAGAGCTCGTCGATCGCTC
>NZ_JBFTMK010001205.1:0-364 GCF_056396965.1 Pseudomonas sp. 05N434 | reverse complement strand
ACCGTCGACACCACCAACCTCAGCCTGAGCGCATCCAACTCGGTAGCCGAAGGTGGCCAGATCACTTACACCGCGACCCTGACCAACGCCGCCGGCACTCCGGTCACCGTGACCCTGAGCAACGGCGCCGTGATCACCATCGAAGCGGGTAAAACCACCGGCACCGTGACCGTCCCGGCTCCATCCGATGACGTTTACAAAGATGCCGGTACGGTCCAGGCCACCATTTCCACCGCCACCGGTGGCAGTTTCGAAAACCTGGTGCCGAGCACTGCCCCGGCAGTGACCACCGTCACCGACACGATCGACACCAGCACCGTTTCGCTGACTGCGACTGCGAACGTCGCCGAAGGCGGCACCGTCA
>NZ_JBFTMK010001204.1:0-364 GCF_056396965.1 Pseudomonas sp. 05N434 | reverse complement strand
GCCGCCGCACCGCCTACGTCTACGACCTCAACGGCCATCTGCTGGAGAAAACCGAATTCGGCGATGACGGCTCGCAGCTGGTTACCGGGTACGAGCGGGATGCGGAAGGACGGCTGTTAGTCAAAACCTTGCCCGACGGCATCAAGGTCGAATACCGCTACGACAGCCTCGGCCGATTGGTCAGCGTCGACGACGGTCACGATCATCCGCAGGAGTTCGAGTACGACCAACAGGACCGGCTGATCACCGAGCATCAGGGCTGGGGAACGCTGCGCTATGGCTACGACGCCTGCGGCCAGCTCAACCGCCTGCGCCTGCCGGACGGCAGCAAGCTCGACTACCACCACGCCAAGGGCAAGGGTGG
>NZ_JBFTMK010001203.1:0-366 GCF_056396965.1 Pseudomonas sp. 05N434 | reverse complement strand
GACTATGTCAAGGGGTGGAAGGGATTCGGATTTGCTCTGTGCACCGTGCTTGAGGTTTTGTGTGTAGCTGGTATTGTGTTTTTGACGCAGGGCATTGTGGAGGCTTCATATTCGCTAGCTGGGATTGCGATTACTTCATATTCGCTTGTTGGAATTGCGAATAATGCTTCCGGTGAGTTCTTGTCGCACGTCGCCCTTGGGTTGTTTTTTGGTTTGGTGGTGGCTTGTTTTGCCATAAACAAAGGTTTTGTGTCAAAAATTCTAAGGCATCGGTTATTTGTAGTTCTTGGTGAAATAAGCTTTTCAATGTATTTGATTCATCAGATTGTTTTCAGGCTCTATTATGCGCACAAGCTTATGTTTGAG
>NZ_JBFTMK010001202.1:0-367 GCF_056396965.1 Pseudomonas sp. 05N434 | reverse complement strand
TTCTACGGCAACGTCATAAACGCGGCCGTAGAAACCCCATTGCAGACTGCTCGCCAGCTCTCCGAGCGGCTGGGCAACGAGATTTGGCTCAAGCGTGAAGACTTGCAGCCGGTGTTCTCGTTCAAGATTCGCGGCGCTTACAACAAGCTGACGCAACTGAGCGATGAAGAGCGCGCCCGTGGCGTGGTCACCGCTTCGGCGGGCAACCATGCGCAAGGCCTGGCCCTGGCAGCCAAAGTGCTGGGCGTGAAAGCGACCATCGTGATGCCCAAGACCACCCCGGAGATCAAGGTCGAAGGCGTGCGTTCGCGCGGCGGCAAAGTGGTACTGCACGGCGATTCGTTCCCGGAAGCCCTGGCCTACTCGC
>NZ_JBFTMK010001201.1:0-367 GCF_056396965.1 Pseudomonas sp. 05N434 | reverse complement strand
GTTCGCCGAATTCCAACCGTTCAAACAGCGCATGGGCTGGAAATTCGATTGGGTCTCATCTGAAGGCTGCGACTTCAACTACGACTTCGGTGTCTGCGCCCGGGCCGAAGACGTCACCGCCGGGAAAGCGACTTACAACTACGAAAAAACTGACGGCGTTGAGGAAGAACTTCCAGGGCTTAGCGTGTTTTATCGCAACGAAGCGGGGGAGATTTTTCACACCTATTCAACGTATGCGAGAGGCCTGGATCTGCTGGTCGGTGCCTACAACTACCTCGACCTAACGCCTAAGGGGCGTAATGAAGAGGAGATCATGGATTGGGTGAGGCATCACGATCGGTATGAAGACAAGGTGTCAGCTAGTTGC
>NZ_JBFTMK010001200.1:0-367 GCF_056396965.1 Pseudomonas sp. 05N434 | reverse complement strand
CGCAATAAACGAAACGACCGGCTTTTCAGCTCCTTATGCAGTCGCGTTAGTGCTGGAGATCGAGTGTGTAGGCTTGTTCGCGAAGGCGGTGTGACATTTAGCAGAAATGTCGACTGACCTGACGCTTTCGCGGGCAAGCCCGCTCACCCAGGGGCTTACGTTTGTTCACGATGTTTCTAACGTTGTTACGCCGTCGCCAGTGCCGGTTTCTCCGACACACTCAAAAACCGCAACAACGCCAGCAACGGAAACACGCTGCCGACGATCACGATCCACAACCAGCCACCGTGTTCGTACACCGCACTGGCCACTGATGAGCCGAACGCGCCGCCGATGAAGATGCTGGTCATGTACAGTGCATTCAGAC
>NZ_JBFTMK010001199.1:0-368 GCF_056396965.1 Pseudomonas sp. 05N434 | reverse complement strand
GTTTGAATGCCTCGAGCGCGGGGAACTCACTGGCGCCAATCAGCAACAGACGCGTCGGGGCGTAACGATCAAGCAATGCGGCCAACGCCTGCTGGGGCGTGCGCGAAGAAATACTTGCAGTCATCGAAGATCCTCAATCAGAACGCCAAGATTAACGTGTCTTGTCGAGCGTGTTTAAGCAAAAAGCGCCGATCTTCCGTGAACATAAGGCAAAACAGCAATGGCCTATTGCTGGCGGAGATTAAAAGTCCGGTCTTTACTCCTTGAAATCGGTTATTAGCCGATCCCTCAGGAGAAAACTAGATGAGCATAGTTCGGACAGCATTACCTTTGGTTCTGCTAACCAGTGTGTTAACTGGTTGCGCAGG
>NZ_JBFTMK010001198.1:0-369 GCF_056396965.1 Pseudomonas sp. 05N434 | reverse complement strand
GTATAGCGTCGACGATCTCCACGAAGTGGTCGCCGAAAACCTCAAGAGCCGTCAGGGCGCCGCTCAGGCGGCCGAAGAGATGGTGTCGGTCGGTGCCGAAGATTTCATGGTTCGCCTGCGCGAACTGGCGGCGGTGGATGTGCTCAAGGCTTATCGTCAACAAAGCGAGCGCCTGCGCGACGAAGAATTGCAGAAGGCCCAGCGTATGCTCGCCAACGGCAGCAGTGCCGAGGACGTGCTGGTGCAACTGGCCCGTGGCCTGACCAACAAACTCTTGCATGCCCCGAGCGTGCAATTGAAAAAGCTCTCTGCCGAAGGCCGCCTCGATGCGCTGGCCATGGCCCAGGAACTCTTTGCCCTCGGTGAGGG
>NZ_JBFTMK010001197.1:0-373 GCF_056396965.1 Pseudomonas sp. 05N434 | reverse complement strand
ACGGTTGCTGCGCCCGTTGTGGGCACGACGCACACTTCAAGTTACTGGGCGAACACAAAGCGAACACACCTGTTGAACTGCGAGAGGCTGCATTGACCTCTTACGAGAAGCGAAAGTTCGAGTGGCATGGGGATATCGTATCGCTGCACGCCCAAGTGCTGAATACTGAAGACTTTGAACAGACCGTCTACCTGCGGCGCAACTATACCGACGGGCTCAACAGTGATTGGAAATCACTGACATTGCGGCCGTATGAAAGCTATCGATTTATTATTGCCAAGGCACGAATTGATGAATCAGGCCCTGAAGTCTGGCTTCCCAAGGGGGTCAACTCAAATCTTCATGAAGTATTCGACAGGGCTCACTTCCCAAC
>NZ_JBFTMK010001196.1:0-373 GCF_056396965.1 Pseudomonas sp. 05N434 | reverse complement strand
GTTTACCTCGCACTAAAGCGAAAGCTTGTTTTAGGTCAGCCAATAAATCTGTTGAATCTTCAATACCTACGGATATTCGAACCAAACCTTCGGAGATTCCAAGTGCCTGACGTTCTTCCAAGGTATTTTCCACGTGACTGGTCGTCCGAGCCGGCCCATAGATGGTCTCGACAGCGCCCAGATTACCCGCCCGATGCGCATATCTGAGCAGCGGTAGCAAACGAGTCACTGTGTCCATGCCTCCTTTCAGCACGAAGCTGACGATGGCGCCGAATCCGTTCATTTGCGAACGAGCGATGTCATGACCTGGATGTTGAGGCAACCCCGGATAGTTCACCGACTCAACCAGCGGTTCGGTACAGAGGTACTCGGC
>NZ_JBFTMK010001195.1:0-373 GCF_056396965.1 Pseudomonas sp. 05N434 | reverse complement strand
TTGGCGGCCTGCGTCTGTGCATGCGTCAGTATTTCATGGGCGATTGGTTCACCGCTGCGCAGCATGTACCGTTTGTCAATCGAGACGATGGTTTGACCAAGGTCGCCATTTACGGTGCTGGCGTCGCGGGCAACCAGTTGGTTGCAGCGTTGCGCATGGGGCGCGTGATGCGTCCTGTGGCGTTTATCGATGACGACTCCTCTATCGCGGATCGTTCGATTGCTGGGTTGCAGGTCTTTAAGCCCAAGCATATTCAGCAGATGATCGACGTGACTGGTGCTCAGGAAATCCTTCTGGCGTTGCCGTCTTCGACTCGTGCGCGGCGTAGGGAGATTCTCAATTTTCTGGAGGACTTCCCGCTCCATGTGCGCAG
>NZ_JBFTMK010001194.1:0-374 GCF_056396965.1 Pseudomonas sp. 05N434 | reverse complement strand
GCGCGCCCTTCCCCACTACACGTGCTGCCATCTGCCACCAATCGAATAGCTTCCCTGACTGCCCGGCAGGCAGCATACGGAACTGCTAGTGTTAATCCGCATGCCGTCAAAGTCCCTGCAGTCGGGTGGGTGTGAGCCGCCGTTTTGTTCATGACCGAGTGCTGCACCTGCCGCTGCTGTTCGTTGGCAGTGGTGTAACCCAAGATCTTCCTAATCCATCGAATGGCGCTTAATCCAGGAGAAAAATCATGGCGAAGGTACTGGTTCTCTATTACTCAATGTACGGTCACCTCGAAACGATGGCTGGAGCAGTGGCCGAAGGCGCACGATCCGTACCTGGCACCGACGTGACGCTCAAGCGTGTTGCTGAAACC
>NZ_JBFTMK010001193.1:0-375 GCF_056396965.1 Pseudomonas sp. 05N434 | reverse complement strand
CGCAGTTTATTGAGCTGATCTTGCAGTTCGCGGGCGGGCATGGCGTTCTTCCTTTTATCAATAGGCACTGGCATAGACCGCAGCGGCGCGCCAAAAGGTCTATGGCTGACCTTTAGATTAATCCACTCGCGCGCAACCTGCATGATCTCAGTCAGGGCTTTTCGCCCCGCAGCGGCGCGCCAAAAGGTCTATGGCTGACCTTTAGATTAATCCACTCGCGCGCAATTACCGAATGCACGCCCAGGCCGAACAACTGCACCGTCGCCTTGCCGCGCAAGTGTTCCCGCAGGTGTCGAGCTCGCCCAGATGATCGATTACCGAATGCACGCCCAGGCCGAACAACTGCACCGTCGCCTTGCCGCGCAAGTGTTCCCG
>NZ_JBFTMK010001192.1:0-375 GCF_056396965.1 Pseudomonas sp. 05N434 | reverse complement strand
CGATTATAGCGATTGGGTTGGTTCTGTAAACCCCTGAATTCAGACTATTTTTGCGCAGGCTTTCGGTCAGGCGCGATGCAGTACTTTCTTGAGTTTCTGCAGGGTGCGCCAGGCTCGGCTGTTTTGCATCGCCCGCAGTTGCGCTTCGGCGTGTTCAGCGCGTTGCAGGGCGGCGGGGAGGTGGTTTTCGGTGTTGGTGACGGGGTGGCTGGATTGATGGCCTCTGCAGAACGTCACGGTCGAAGATTTTTCTTGTTCATGGCCGCACTGTCGGCGCCCTCGTATGCGTGTATAGCAAGGGGCATTGCCAGGCGCAATTTTTCGCCGTGGTGTCCGGAATTCGGCGGTTATGTCGTTTTGATTGAATGCTTATGC
>NZ_JBFTMK010001191.1:0-376 GCF_056396965.1 Pseudomonas sp. 05N434 | reverse complement strand
CTCAACGGCTCGAACAGATGATGACTGCGCAGAATCTGGTGATGGACGCGGTGAAGCACCATGAGAATTCATCCTGAAGATTGAGAAGGGGGGCTGGTGAACAAGTCAGACGAGGCCCAGGGAAACGCCGCTGGCTACGGCCAGGATTGAGGTCAACACCACGAACCAGGCCAGTGGCTGGATGACTTTTTTCATGACGACTCCTGGGATCGGTTTGTTTGATTTCCACAAGCTTGAGCAAGACATGGGCCAGGCTTGGAGGCCTTTATTTAGCGGGGTTCTCAGGCGTGAGGGTAAAAAAGACCCTGAGGATTAGGGTGAAAATAACCCTTTAATGGTCATTTGTACCCTGATCCGGAATGCCCTGTGGCGAGGG
>NZ_JBFTMK010001190.1:0-377 GCF_056396965.1 Pseudomonas sp. 05N434 | reverse complement strand
GCGTTGACGCTGACCAGCAGCGAGCTGAACAGCTGTTCGCGTTCGCTCAGGCGCGCCACTTCGCCCTGCGCATGCATCAGCGCCATCAGCGTTTGCGCGGCCTCGGGCCACTGCGGAAGGGATGTGTCTTGTAGGTTTTTATTGACCATCGGCACAAGTCTCAAAGGGCGTGCCGCTATTTCGACAGCGGCCAACACAAAGCCCGCCGGGGTGGCGAAGTGTCTTTGAGATAGGAGATTTGGGGCGAAGTTCCCGCTTTTCGTGGCGAGGGAGCTTGCTCCCGCCGGGCGGTATTGGCGACGCGTTTTTTCAGTTAAAACGCGTCGTCAGGTATTGCGGCTGCTGCGCAGCCGAGCGGGAGCAAGCTCCCTCGCCAC
>NZ_JBFTMK010001189.1:0-378 GCF_056396965.1 Pseudomonas sp. 05N434 | reverse complement strand
GGTTACGGGTGCAGCTTTAATTCAGCCAATAAAAATGGGCGACTCCAGGGTCGCCCATTTTTATATCCGACGTTTAATATCATCCCTCAATTTTATACACAGAGCATTTGGCAAGAGGCTGCTAAAACTTCGCCCGCAAATTTCTTGATATAGGAGCAAAATTCTTCCAACTTCCACTATGGTGGGCTCTTCCGCAAAATCGCGACCTTCCCAAAAACCCAGAAAAACTGGCTACTCGGTCAAGTAACTTCCTCACTGATAAACAATGGTTTTCAACCAGTCTTCAATCTATGCTTGGGCTGACAGTATGGAGGCTGTGATGAATGTTCAAACTCAGACGGAAAACATGGGCTTTACTTTTGGTCTACATCGTAGGTG
>NZ_JBFTMK010001188.1:0-378 GCF_056396965.1 Pseudomonas sp. 05N434 | reverse complement strand
CTTGGATTGTGCGCGACAGGATGGGGGTATCCAGCCAAGTTACCAATCCCTGTAGAAAAAAATAATCACAAATATTAACGCGTCTCACCGGGTATCGGCGATGGCGCATCACCAGTCGTCGAGGGTTTTTCTTGCGGTTCAGCCTAGGTCTGAACTCACAGTCTGGCGACCCTGAACGGCTCACTGCACAGTGACAGATCATTGTTGCGAAAGGACTTTTTCAACAGATACAAAAAAGGCCACTCTTTCGAGTAGCCTTTTTTGATGTTTGGTTGCGGGAGCCGGATTTGAACCGACGACCTTCGGGTTATGAGCCCGACGAGCTACCAGACTGCTCCATCCCGCGTCTGTGTGGCGGCATTCTACAGGCGAACGCCG
>NZ_JBFTMK010001187.1:0-379 GCF_056396965.1 Pseudomonas sp. 05N434 | reverse complement strand
GCTCTGAACAGGGTTGGAAGCCAGATTTGTCACACCTTTAGATCGTATGGCACGCATTCTGCGTAGCAACTCGTATACAAACCATGCCGGCTCCCGTACGCAGTGTGCTCGCCACACCCATCCCGGGGGCCGCGCCTGTACTTTCGAGGAGCCCCGCGATGACCGAACAATTGCCCAATGGCTACAGCCCGCGCCTGTATAACCAGGACCTGGGGCCACTGCCGCAGACATGGAATTGGTACAACATCTTTGCCTTCTGGATGAGCGACGTGCACAGCGTCGGCGGCTATGTGTTCGCCGCCAGCTTGTTTGCGCTTGGGCTGGCCAGTTGGCAGGTGTTGATTGCCTTGCTCGGCGGGATTTGCATCGTGCAGTTGTG
>NZ_JBFTMK010001186.1:0-379 GCF_056396965.1 Pseudomonas sp. 05N434 | reverse complement strand
GCCCTACCGTCCGTCGCCTGCCATCGTGCAGCCGGATGCGCAAATGAACGACGAGGACACCCGGCACGTCGCCGGTTTGATGCGCATCAACCATACCGGCGAAGTCTGTGCCCAGGCGCTGTATCAAGGTCAAGCCCTGACCGCCAAGTTGCCGCAAGTGCGCGCTGCCATGGAACATGCCGCCGAAGAAGAAATCGATCATCTGGTCTGGTGCGAACAGCGCATCCACCAGTTGGGCAGCCACACCAGCATTCTCAATCCGCTGTTCTACGGAATGTCGTTCGGGATTGGCGCGGTGGCCGGGTTGATCAGCGACAAAGTCAGCCTGGGTTTCGTTGCCGCCACCGAGCATCAGGTTTGCAAACACCTGAACGAACAC
>NZ_JBFTMK010001185.1:0-380 GCF_056396965.1 Pseudomonas sp. 05N434 | reverse complement strand
GCGTCAGCCTCGGTCAACCGGGTTTCTGGGCGGCTTTCATCGGCGCTGCGCTGGTGGCGATGAGTAACCCGATTTCCTTCGGGGCGTTCCTCGGCGACTGGTCGCGCTACATCCCGCGTGACACCTCCAAGCGCCGGATCATGGCTGCCGTGGTGATCTCGCAGATCGCGACCTTCATCCCGTTCCTGTTCGGCCTGGCCACCGCCACCATCGTGGCGATCAAGGCACCGGACTACATCGCGGCCAACAACTACGTCGGCGGCCTGCTGGCGGTGTCACCGAGCTGGTTCTTCCTGCCGGTGTGCCTGATTGCGGTGATTGGCGGCATGTCCACCGGCACCACGTCGCTGTATGGCACCGGGCTGGACATGTCCAGTGTG
>NZ_JBFTMK010001184.1:0-380 GCF_056396965.1 Pseudomonas sp. 05N434 | reverse complement strand
CCGTGGGAGCGTGGCTTGCCCGCGATGAGGTCATCAGCATCACCCAAAAGACAGGCATGAAAAAGGCGACCCGAAGGTCGCCTTTGTATTCGCTCAGCCAGCGTTGATCAGAACTCGTGATCAGCGTTGTCCGGGTTCAGGTCGCTGATGCCCAGTTTGCCGGCGGCAGCTTCGATCGAACCGGTCTGCTTGACCAGAGAGGCAATGGCGTCGCGCACGATCTGATTGCCAGCGGTGTTGCCGGCAGCGATCAGTTGGTCGTAGTGCTCACCCTTGTTGGCGTGATCGACCATGATCTGGATCTTGGCTTCGGTCGCAGCCAGGTCGGCTTTCAGCGTGGTGTCGGCAGCAGGGTCAGCCTTGGCCACCAGGGACGACAG
>NZ_JBFTMK010001183.1:0-381 GCF_056396965.1 Pseudomonas sp. 05N434 | reverse complement strand
GTGAAAGTCTAGACTCGGCCTCTATGTTTTTATCCAGCCGCTCTAGAAAGCTCTTAGACAAAACAGCGATGTTTTGTTCTTGTGCAAAACGGCTTAGATCTGCTCCGGCATCCGTTGTCGCGATAATTGCTCTATCACAATTGAGTATGGTCTGAAGGCCTTTAACCCAGAGTACCCGCTCGAACGCTTTTGGTGAGCGTTTGTTTTTAACATCTACTACCGCGCGGACTCTAACGCTCGCGGCTTGGCGATTGTAGAGCCATACATCTATGTCTGTGACATCTGTGCCATTATATTTAAATGGTACAGATCGAATAGTAAAGAAACCCTGCTTTTCAAAATACGCTCTGACTAGTTCTTCGAGCACTGCACCTTTTGGAG
>NZ_JBFTMK010001182.1:0-383 GCF_056396965.1 Pseudomonas sp. 05N434 | reverse complement strand
CTTCACAGTGCATCAGCTCTCTTTACCAGGAGCTTAAAAATACTGAGAGTTGCACTTACAATACAGGCAGTATTTTTTGACCTTTGCGAAAAAGAAAATTTGTTTATAAAAACGCGTTTTGAAAGCCGATTGATACCATATGCACCGACACACATCGATCAAGAAAAATCGTCACCAGCATCTTTAATTGAATATTTTAATATTGACGGAAGTGACGCCACTATTCTCCTATGAAACTCTTCATCATCACAATAAAAATACTGGGCCGCCACGTCTAACGCCAGATACCCTGCAATTTCTTTTAACTCTTGAACAGTGCTCGTAGTGGAAATATTGGCGAAGCATGAGTGCCTTAACATATATCCGTTAGCGCCATGCAGTGT
>NZ_JBFTMK010001181.1:0-385 GCF_056396965.1 Pseudomonas sp. 05N434 | reverse complement strand
GTTTTCAACTGGTGGATGAGTCAGGGAATGGTAAACCTTATGCGGGTTTAGCTTACAAACTTGTGGACAGTACCGAACAATCTCATGAAGGAATTTTAGATTCTGAAGGCTCTGCCAAAGTTTGTGACACTTACGAAGGGCCCGTAGTCCTCACCGTTGATAGTGCCTATAAAGGAGACGAAAAGGACTATAAATGGTTAATGACACGACTAAGCTATCCGCTAAAAATTACCGAATTACAGGTGCGGGCCGAAAAAACCCGCTTCCTGCGCAAGGACGGTCTGCGAGTTGAAAACAACCCTGCAAAAGCAAAAGCAGACCAGTTCTTTCATGTCGAAGTGAGAGATCTGGTTGAGAAATCCGCTCATCTTCCTCCCCTTTCAAA
>NZ_JBFTMK010001180.1:0-385 GCF_056396965.1 Pseudomonas sp. 05N434 | reverse complement strand
TGGGCACTGGCACGACCGACTCCAACAACTACGCCATCGACACCGTGCGCCCGACGGCTACCATCGTGGTCGCGGACTCGGCACTGAAAATCGGCGAAACCTCGCTGGTGACCATTACGTTCAGCGAAGCGGTGAGCGGTTTCACCAACGCGGACCTGACGATCGCTAACGGCACGTTGACCTCGGTGAGCAGCAGCGACGGCGGCATCACCTGGACCGCGACCTTCACACCTTCGGCGAGCATCAACGACACCACCAACCTGATCACCCTGGACAACACCGGGATCAGCGATTTGGCGGGCAACGCCGGCAGCGGCACCACCGATTCCAATAACTACGCCATCGACACCGTGCGCCCGACCGCCACGATTGTGCTGGCCGATAC
>NZ_JBFTMK010001179.1:0-386 GCF_056396965.1 Pseudomonas sp. 05N434 | reverse complement strand
GCCAGAGTATTGGTAGTAGGCAGCAATCCACCAGACTTTGTTCCTCACTGAGGAAAAACGGCTTGTCGGCGAATAGCGGCGACACGCCTGTCAGGCTTTCGCGCAGCTCTTTACGAGCCACCACGCGAGCTGCTTCCTTGGTCCGCGAATCCAGAATCAGATCCACCAGGCCACACCAATCACGCTGAATGCGATGAATCAGCAGGCGACTGTTGGCACGCGCCACAGGATAAACCGGCAGTAGTGGCGGATGCGGGTAACGCTCATCCAGATATTCCATCACCACGGTCGACTCCCACAACGCCAAGTCACGATCGACCAGGGTGGGCAGGCTTCCGTAAGGGTTCACTTCAATCAGTTTAGGCGGCTGACGACCAGCCTCCACG
>NZ_JBFTMK010001178.1:0-387 GCF_056396965.1 Pseudomonas sp. 05N434 | reverse complement strand
GATTGGGGCTTAACAAATGGACTGTGACGGCGTGCAAGGGTTCTGTTTTCGCTTGCGAGGGAGTGAAAGATTTTCCGGGAGGAGGGTGCGAAAAAGGGGCAATGACGTCTAACGCACAATCCCTGTGGGAACGGGTTTTTGCATTATGCGTTATTGCCCCTTCTTTTTGTGCTTCGGTGTCAGACCGCTCTGGCCTGGGTCACCCGATCCACCAGATAGACCAGCCCGTGGTAGTCAATTCCACCGTGTTGTGTCAGACCAATCTCACAGGTGCGGCTGGTGGAAATCCCTTCGCTGCATTGCTGTACCGCGTCCTTCAGCGTGCGTAACGAATGGGCGTTCAATTCCGGCGTGGTAAAGCCTTTGTCGCCAGCAAAACCACAGCAG
>NZ_JBFTMK010001177.1:0-390 GCF_056396965.1 Pseudomonas sp. 05N434 | reverse complement strand
GGTGTTGTTCGATCCGGCGACGATTCGCGATGTGGCCGACTTCAACGATCCGCAACGGGCGGCGCAAGGGATTGATGGAGTGTGGATCAACGGAGTCTTGAGTTACCGCGATGGGCAGGCGAACGGCAGAAGGGAAGGGCGATTTCTGGCGCGGGAGGGGGATTTGCGTAGAGGGTTTCATTGATCGCGCCTTCGTAGAAGCTGCCGAAGGTTCGGGCCGCGTTCGGAGGATCTTTTGATCCAGGTCTCATGGTGGCACATTGCAGTTAAAGAAAGCCGTCACCAAGCCGAAGCGCTGACATCCAGCCCAGTCACACTGGGCTCATTCAGTCAGGGAGTTACCCCATGAGTTTCGGCAAAACCACCCCGATCCCAAAACCACCCCGATCC
>NZ_JBFTMK010001176.1:0-391 GCF_056396965.1 Pseudomonas sp. 05N434 | reverse complement strand
CGCCTACAACAACACCCTGCAAGGCGGGGCCGGCAATGACTGGCTGGATGGCGGCGCCGGCGCCGACACCCTCAGCGGCGGCAGCGGCGACGACACCTACGTCATCGACAACGCCACCGACAMGGTCACTGAGCTCGCCGACGAAGGCCGCGACCTGATCCGCACGACGGTGAGCTACACCCTCTCGGCCAACGTCGAAGACGGCGTGCTGCTCGGCACCGCCGCGTTGAACCTCACCGGCAACGAACTCGATAACAGCCTCACCGGCAACGCCGCCGCCAACTTCCTCGACGGCAAGGCCGGGGCTGATACCCTGGACGGCGGGGCTGGCAACGACACCTACGTGGTCGACAACCTCGGCGACACGGTAATCGAGCGCGGCACCTCGCTG
>NZ_JBFTMK010001175.1:0-391 GCF_056396965.1 Pseudomonas sp. 05N434 | reverse complement strand
CCGACTTGATTGATGATGTTCGCGGATGCAAACATATTCAACAAATCGGCGTTCTTATATGTAATATTCTAGAAGGGCATTTCTTTCGTCACAACCCGGCCGGATGGCAACCCTTTACAGATCGATTTGACGCCTTATGCCCCCCGCTTTTGAAGCCTTCCCAGAGATCGTAACCACCCCATAAGCTCACCTTCCAAGAAGCGGGCTTATGCAGTGTTTACATCGTTAAATCAACGTGCTTATTCCGGATTATCCAATAACCAAGCAGCAAAGCGCTCCAACCCCTCATCGAAACTCACGAAAGGGGCCCACCCCAAAGACTGTTTGGCGCGCTCGATATCCAGGACACTGACAGGCACATCAAATCCTCGACCCGACAAGTACTCACGAC
>NZ_JBFTMK010001174.1:0-391 GCF_056396965.1 Pseudomonas sp. 05N434 | reverse complement strand
GGCTTTGTAAAGGCGTAAGAAAAAATATGCAAATACTTCAATAAAAATAACTAAAGTTAGTCGGGGCAGGAAGTTGATGGCGTAGGGCAGAGAGCCAGCAGCTAATTCTTCATTTTTGAAGATGAATACTGTCAGTAGTACTAGTCCCACGAGTGTGGTGATAATGCCTAGCGCAAGGTTTACGTTACCCCTGCGCCCTAGTGACTCTATCTCCGCTCTTAATCGCTCCGCTGAGGTGGCATGGGTACGATTAAGTGTTTGCTCGATTTGCTCAATACCTATTTCTCTCTCATACCGCTACTTGAATTGATTCAACAAATTTTGACCAGCTTCAGTCTCAATCTTTTCCTGTACTTGAGCTACTAGAAGCTCTCTTGAGATTAGATCTGGG
>NZ_JBFTMK010001173.1:0-392 GCF_056396965.1 Pseudomonas sp. 05N434 | reverse complement strand
CCTACATTCGCTCCGCCGATGGCAAGAATCGAGTGTTCGTCGGGCCGCTGATCGAGCGTGCGGAAGCCGATCGTCTGCGTGATTTGTTGAGTCGCCAGCAGAACCTCAAGGGTTTTGTGGTGCGTTTCCAGCCTGAGCGCGGCTAAATCTATCACCCCGATTTGAAAAGCACTGACAATCTCAGCTTACCGACAGCCATGGGCTCTGCTAAAATGCGCCGCCTCATCTGTCTGTAGGCTGCACTGTGCCATTTACCTGGGTTGACTGGGCGATCGTTGCAATCATCGCCATCTCCGCTTTGATCAGTCTGAGCCGCGGCTTCGTCAAGGAAGCACTCTCGCTGCTGACCTGGATCATCGCAGGAGTCGTTGCCTGGATGTTCGGTGGTTCAT
>NZ_JBFTMK010001172.1:0-393 GCF_056396965.1 Pseudomonas sp. 05N434 | reverse complement strand
CGCCCAACGCGGCGCAGAAAATCATGTACCTGTCCGGCGGCAATCAGCAGAAGGCGATTCTCGGTCGCTGGCTGTCGATGCCGATGAAAGTCCTGCTGCTCGATGAGCCTACACGCGGCATCGACATCGGCGCCAAAGCCGAGATCTACCAGATCATCCACAACCTGGCCGCCAGCGGTATTGCGGTGATTGTGGTGTCCAGCGACCTGATGGAAGTCATGGGTATTTCCGACCGCATCCTGGTGCTCTGCGAAGGCACGATGCGCGGCGAACTGACCCGCGAACACGCCAATGAATCCAACCTGCTGCAACTGGCTTTGCCACGCCAACGCGCTGCCGACGTGGCGAACTGAGAGGTGACTATGACCATCCAAAACAACGCTCTGCCAACCC
>NZ_JBFTMK010001171.1:0-393 GCF_056396965.1 Pseudomonas sp. 05N434 | reverse complement strand
GCGCCGATCACCACGGTTTCTGCGACCGTCACTCCCCCAACCAGCGGGGTACTCAAGGACAATGGCTCGCTCACCTCTTCGCTCACTGCTTCGCTCGCCGTTTTGCTCGCCGTTTCGCTCGCCGGCTCATCCGCCGCCAACGCTGCAGTGCTCATGACAGCCAGCAAGCCGGCCGTAAGTAGTTTCTTCATATCAGACTCCTTCTCGACATCAACTCTGCATTAGATTTGAGACTAAGGGACCGGGAATGGAACAGCAGGTGAATGAACTGACACCCGTCAATTGAACGAGACAGTTCATGCACATTGCCTCCTTTGGAGAATGTCATTTATAGGGAGTGCATGCCATACGCCAAACCTCGTCACATCATGGACAAAAGCGCTTGCACCGAGC
>NZ_JBFTMK010001170.1:0-408 GCF_056396965.1 Pseudomonas sp. 05N434 | reverse complement strand
GGACTGCTGCGCAGTCCAGCGGGAGCAAGCTCCCTCGCCACAAGTTCTCATCGCTTGCCCATCGGTTAACACGATCACTTATTCCTCTGCGTAGAGTCACAACCATGACAAACACTCGCAGCGACTGGGAGCAACGCTTCCAGTCCTTGACACTAGAAGGCCGCGCATTCATCGACGGCCAATACTGCCCGGCAGTCAGTGGCGATACCTTCGAATGCATCAGCCCGGTCGACGGCCGCTTTCTGGCGAACATCGCCAGCACCGACGAAGCCGACGCCAATGCGGCAGTCACCGTCGCGCGTCGTGCATTTGAATCCGGCATCTGGGCGCGGTTGGCACCCGCAGAACGCAAGCGCATCTTGATTCGCTTCGCGGACTTGATCCTGGCCAACCAGGAAGAACTGGCGC
>NZ_JBFTMK010001169.1:0-408 GCF_056396965.1 Pseudomonas sp. 05N434 | reverse complement strand
CGGGTAGCCTTTGTGGCCACCGATGCCGTAACCCGGGTAAATCAGTTCGAACGCCGCCATTTCACGATCACGGCTGACCTTGGCCAGAATTGACGCCGCAGCGATGGCCGGCACTTTGCTGTCGCCTTGCACCACCGCTTCGGCGCGCATCGAGAGTTTCGGGCAACGGTTGCCGTCGATCATCGCCAGCTTCGGCTGAATGTGCAGGCCCTCGACCGCGCGCTGCATGGCCAGCATGGTGGCATGAAGGATGTTCAACTCGTCAATTTCTTCGACTTCGGCGCGAGCAATGCACCAGCTCAGGGCTTTTTCGCAGATTTCGTCGTAGAGTTTTTCACGGCGGGCTTCGGTGAGTTTCTTCGAATCGTTGAGGCCGAGAATCGGCCGGCTCGGATCAAGGATCACCGC
>NZ_JBFTMK010001168.1:0-409 GCF_056396965.1 Pseudomonas sp. 05N434 | reverse complement strand
GTTACACCACCATGTCCCGGCACCTGACCAATGCCGGCGGTTTTTATGCGTTCACCTCACGTGGTTTGGGTGGCCTGGCAGGCGGAGCGGCCGGGGTGTTGGCGATGTTTGCCTATAACATTCTTCAGGTCGGGTTGTATGGCATGTTCGGCGGGGTGGTCAGTGGCACCATGGAAAGCATGTTCGCACTGGTGCTGCCGTGGTGGTCTTACTCGCTGATGGCGATGGCGAGCATTGCGATTCTGGGGTATCGCAAGATCGACCTGTCGGCGCGGCTGCTGTCGGTGATGGTGATCGCCGAGTACCTGGCGATCCTGATCCTGGATTTTTCCATCCTCAAATCCGGCGGCGACAGCGGCATCAACCTTGATGCGTTTGATCGCGGTCATGTGTTCAGCGGCACACCGTC
>NZ_JBFTMK010001167.1:0-411 GCF_056396965.1 Pseudomonas sp. 05N434 | reverse complement strand
GGCCGGGATGATGCCGTCCCAATCGGAGGTGACCACGGTGCACTCGACTTTCATCTTGGCGCACAAGGCGTCGCCGATGTCTTTGTCGAAGCCGACGACATTGCCACTGGCATCTTTATTGTTGAACGGCGGGTAGGCCGCTTCGATGCCCATCTTCAAGGTCTCGGCGGCGGCACCGGCGCTGAAGGCCAGGGTGACGGCCGCAGCCAGGAAGATCTTTTTGAAGTTCTGCATGCGGGTAGCTCCGTTAGCGGTTGCTGGACATGAATTGTTTGCAGCGCGCCGAAAGCGGGTTTTCGAACACCTGCTGCGGCGATCCTTGTTCTTCTACCAAGCCTTGGTGGAGGAACACCACTTCGCTGGAAACCTGACGGGCGAAGCCCATTTCATGGGTCACGAGCAGCATGGTGC
>NZ_JBFTMK010001166.1:0-412 GCF_056396965.1 Pseudomonas sp. 05N434 | reverse complement strand
GCCTGGTTCCAGCTGTAGTTTACGGTGGCGAAAAAGCCCCTGAATCCATCAGCATGCTGGCTAAAGAAGTTGCCAAACTGCTCGAAAACGAAGCGGCTTACAGCCACATCATCGAGCTGAACGTTGGCGGCACCAAGCAAAACGTAATCATCAAGGCTCTGCAGCGTCACCCGGCCAAAGGCCACGTGATGYACGCTGACTTCGTACGCGTAGTTGCTGGCCAAAAGCTGACCGCTATCGTTCCAGTGCACTTCATCAACGAAGCTGCTCCGGTGAAGAAAGGCGGCGAGATTTCGCACGTTGTTGCTGAAATCGAAGTGTCCTGCCTGCCGAAAGACCTGCCTGAATTCATCGAAGTTGACCTGGCTAACGCCGAAGTCGGCTCGATCATTCACCTGTCCGACATCAGCGC
>NZ_JBFTMK010001165.1:0-414 GCF_056396965.1 Pseudomonas sp. 05N434 | reverse complement strand
GGTAAGACGACCGCTCTAAGGTTGATGCAGGCTGCTTTGTCTATAGATATCGCTTCTCTTCTGGATATTAAATTCAGCAGTCTTAAAATTGAGGTTGAAAAAGATGGTGAGGATTACACCTTAGCCATCAATGCCTCTCCTGAAAAAATGCTGTTTAGGTTGAATGGTTGGGAATTCTCTTATACGGTTTCACCTTCATTCGGCTCTGGTGAAAGCCGTATTCAAGCATTTATTACGGGCGGTCGTAGTCGTCGTCATCTCGAAAACAATAGGCAAGAAATAATTAGAGAGGGTGGCCCTCTGCTTCATGGCTTTTTACGTGGAACAAGGCCAATGTTTTTGGGGCTAGAGAGGCGGCTTGGAAATTACCAAGACGATCTGCTCAGTGATGAAGTATTCGGTGACGAAGATGGT
>NZ_JBFTMK010001164.1:0-415 GCF_056396965.1 Pseudomonas sp. 05N434 | reverse complement strand
GGGTTACACCACCATGTCCCGGCACCTGACCAATGCCGGCGGTTTTTATGCGTTCACCTCACGTGGTTTGGGTGGCCTGGCAGGCGGCGCGGCCGGGGTGTTGGCGATGTTTGCCTATAACATTCTTCAGGTCGGGTTGTATGGCATGTTCGGTGGGGTCGTCAGTGGCACCATGGAAAGTGTATTTGGGCTGGTGTTGCCGTGGTGGTCCTACTCGCTGATGGCGATGGCGAGCATTGCGATTCTGGGGTATCGCAAGATTGACCTGTCGGCGCGGCTGCTGTCGGTGATGGTGATCGCCGAGTACCTGGCGATCCTGATCCTGGATTTTTCCATCCTCAAATCCGGCGGCGACAGCGGCATCAACCTTGATGGATGCGTTTGATCGCGGTCATGTGTTCAGCGGCACACCGTC
>NZ_JBFTMK010001163.1:0-417 GCF_056396965.1 Pseudomonas sp. 05N434 | reverse complement strand
GAGGAATACCGCCATGAACTTCAATCTCTTCTCTGTTATCGCCGCTTCCGCTATTTCCGCCACTGTTGCTCTGCCTGCCAGCGCCAACGTTGAAATCAGCGACAAAAAATCCCACACCCAAAGCTACACCCAGAAATACCTGCAACAGAGCGCCAACTTCTACGCCGCGCTGGATCACAAAAACCAACACTGAAATGTCAGCCCTGCACCCTTTATGCAGGAGCGAAGTCACTTGCCGATCGGCCCACAGGCGTCGAAAAGCCCCGAAGTGATGTCGCTCCTGCATAACGCATTTACGACAGCATCATATTGCCATCAATGTATTGCTTGATATCACATGGCCATGTGTTTAAATTTGACGCTGATTTTTTGACTCCTTCTCTAAAAGGATCGACAGCATGGCGATGCGTCTGGCAG
>NZ_JBFTMK010001162.1:0-419 GCF_056396965.1 Pseudomonas sp. 05N434 | reverse complement strand
AGAACGGCCAGACCGAACTGGTGCCGTTGAGCGAACACCTGAAGAATCCGGACGAAACATACAGCATCCAGCACTGTTCGATGTTGTACGCCCGCGAAACCGGCCTGACCGATCGCCGGGAATTCCTGCTGTTTTCCGTCGAAGAAGACGCCGAAGGCACCATCAGCTTGAGCACTTCGCTGGGTATTTCGCTGTACACCACCGACCTGAACACTTTTTAAAAAGGAAAAAGTCCATGCTTGAAGCGCTCTCTATCTCCCTGAACAAAGCCGCCGTGCTCGGGTTTGTTTTGTACATCCTCGGCGCCGCCGTGTTGTTCGCGCTGTTCCAGTTCATCTACACCCGCATCACACCGCACCGGGAATTCGAGTTGATCCGTGCGGGCAACGTTGCGGCCGCCATCGCCCTGGGCGGCGCGC
>NZ_JBFTMK010001161.1:0-424 GCF_056396965.1 Pseudomonas sp. 05N434 | reverse complement strand
ATCCAGGAAGGCCGCATAGGTGCTCCAAAGCCGATATCGCCGGCTTCTCGCGACTATGCAGGCGAAAAGCAGGTTCTCGCTGGCGGACTGCTCCATGAACCGACAGAGCCATTCAACGCCGACTTCTATCGAGCCATGTATCCAGTTCTCGCCTCGCTCGATGATCCGGAACGGCACTTCCTGGATCACGGGCGGGCCGAAGGCCTGCTTGGCCGTATTCCGCTTATCGCTTTGAGTCGACCCATCGAGTCGCTGCCTATAGATAAGCCCACCATTCTGCTGGTCAGTCATGAAGCTTCGAGAACCGGCGCCCCAATTCTTAGCCTGAATATCGTCCAGCAACTTACCTCGCAATTCAATGTAGTGACACTGCTGCTTCGTGGCGGCCCGTTGGAAGAGTCTTTTATCGAGGCTGGAGCGATAG
>NZ_JBFTMK010001160.1:0-424 GCF_056396965.1 Pseudomonas sp. 05N434 | reverse complement strand
GCGTTCGGCTGCGCAGCAGTCGTAAATCATCACAGCCAACACGCATCCCACAGCGGATAATCATGAACACGTATCACCAGTCCCGCCCGAACAGGATTGGCAACGACATATCGGGCAAGACCTTTCACGTCCTCCTCTTTCCGAACCGCTCGATCGTGATAGCCCTTCTGCCACAAACGCCCGCTTCGCCCTAGCGCCTGATTAACGGCTAGACTGCTTCGGGATTTGATTCGGCACATCAGCTCGGCCAGTGTTTTATCCCGAAGTTCTACCAAACAGTGCATATGATCTGGCATCACCACCCACGTCAAAAACTCTACCCAATGCTCCTCCTGAGCCTGATGTAATTGTTGGGCAACCAGCCTACCTAAGCGCCAATCGGTAAAAATTGGCTGCCGATCGTGAACCACAGCTGTTAACAAGT
>NZ_JBFTMK010001159.1:0-424 GCF_056396965.1 Pseudomonas sp. 05N434 | reverse complement strand
CCGTTGGGCCAGTTGCAAGGCGCTGCTGACTTGTTGTTGGCGCTGCTGCAGGGCTGCGTATTCTTCGCGCAATTGGGCCCAATCCTGACGGGAGGCAAAAAAGCCCAGCCAATCCAGAAGCCGTTCGCGGATCACGYTGCCCGATTGCGTGGCGTTTGCGGGCAGCGTGAATTCGATGTGCAGCAAGGCTTGCCCGGCATAGCAGTAGAGCGGCGCGGCTTTCAGGTTGTCTGCCAGCCCGCTGTCTCGCAGCTGCGCCAAYAGGCCGCCGGGCTTTGCGGCGGTCAGCCAATGGCACAGGAACGCCAGCGCTTCGGGCGATGAGTCGGGCAGCCCTTCGAAGGTGAACAGCAGATCCAGTCGACGTTCTCCAGCCTGTTGATAACTATTGGCCGATGAATCCATCAACAGGCTGGGCTTTGCC
>NZ_JBFTMK010001158.1:0-424 GCF_056396965.1 Pseudomonas sp. 05N434 | reverse complement strand
TCGATGAGCAGAACAATTCCCGAGCCCGTTACTACACCAACGCGTCGGATTGGAAAGGCCGCTTACCCGATGTGCTGCAGCATTGGTATGACGAGCGAACGAAAGGGCAGGTGATGCCGTTGGATCTGATGCCTTAATGCAATCTCGTTGGCGACCGCGCTAATGCGACGCTGACGAGTAGTTATGTCTAGACTCGGTTGTTGGCTCGATAGAAGTGGGCGGTAACGGAACAACAGAAATAAAAGCACGCCCCAATGCCGGTAAGTTAAGAAATTTGAGCGACGAAAGCCTCGCTCCCACAGGTTCTGCACTTTGGCTCACTGGCATTAGCGTCTACCTCAATAAGAAGAGAACACAAAAATGACCAAGGTCAGCGATACCCAGCAGCGAAGTCCCCTGATCGAGACACGCTCGATCGATTACA
>NZ_JBFTMK010001157.1:0-424 GCF_056396965.1 Pseudomonas sp. 05N434 | reverse complement strand
CGCGAGGTCTGACTGCTCCACGCAGGCAGGCGCGCAGAATCAATGGGACGTTTGACTACACACGTTTTGGACGCTGCACACGGTTGCCCGGGCAGTTCGATCAAGGTCGAGCTGTACCGCGTAGAAGGCTCGCAGCTGGAGCTGGTCGCCACGGCGCTCACCAACAGCGACGGCCGGGTCGATGCGCCGTTGCTGCAAGGCGATGACTACCGTACCGGGGTCTATCAGCTGCAATTTCATGCGGGCGATTACTACCGCGCCCGTGGCGTTCAGTTGCCTGAGCCTGCGTTCCTCGACGTGGTGGTGCTGCGGTTCGGCATTTCTGCCGAACAGGATCACTACCACGTGCCGTTGCTGATTTCGCCGTATAGCTATTCCACCTATCGCGGCAGCTGATCCCCCAAGCAGCTGCCTCAACCTGGAA
>NZ_JBFTMK010001156.1:0-427 GCF_056396965.1 Pseudomonas sp. 05N434 | reverse complement strand
GTATTGAGGGCGACCGTTATTCTTGGCTTGGCCGTCTCATAGGGCTCGAGAAATTGCTCGTCGCCACTGAGCAGGAAACCGCGCATACCGGTTTCCAGATCGACGGTCAGTTTTACCGCTTCATTGGCATTATTGATCACCCGGTCCGAGTGCTGGACCCACTGGATCACCGACAGCAGATAGGTGATCAGCAAGACAAAGAACGCCGCGCTGATGACACCGACACCCAACGGCAGGCTGACGTTGCGGCTCAGGAGTTTACGGAATCGTTGCTCATCAACCGCAGGCGCAGAGGTCATGGGAAGCCTTGTCGAACTGTTGGATGCCATCGAGTCTGCCCCAAATCGGCCGAGGGGATCCATTTTTCTGACACGTTTTTCGGCAATACCCTGCATTTCACTGCTCCGGCGCAAAGGAGCGGTTATTC
>NZ_JBFTMK010001155.1:0-428 GCF_056396965.1 Pseudomonas sp. 05N434 | reverse complement strand
ACCGGGAATTGGGCGTCGACTTCGACGCACCGACGCCGGTGTCCAATCGCGCGCCTTTCGATAACGCGGCCTGCGAAGTGATCGAAGAGTTTTGTCCCGAAGTAGTGAGTTTTCACTTCGGCCTGCCGGAAAAATCGCTGCTGGATCGGGTAAAAGCCACCGGGGCGAAAGTTCTCTCCTCAGTGACTACGGTCGAAGAAGCCATCTGGCTGGAGCAGCATGGCTGCGATGCGATCATTGCGATGGGTTACGAGGCTGGCGGCCACCGGGGCATGTTCCTCAGTGATGACTTGAGCAGCCAGGTGGGTACTTTCGCGCTGGTGCCGCAGGTCGTTGATGCGGTGAAAGTGCCAGTCATTGCGGCGGGCGGGATTAGCGATGCGCGTGGCGTCGCAGCGGCTTTCATGCTGGGCGCATCGGCGGTTCAG
>NZ_JBFTMK010001154.1:0-428 GCF_056396965.1 Pseudomonas sp. 05N434 | reverse complement strand
ATTCGGTACAAGCCGGATAGACGGTGCAGTCGCGCCCATCTGGCATTTTGAAAGATTTAAAGTTTGTTTTATTGTCTCCGCAGAATGCGTAGGGATCTTCAAGACTGTCACCCATGCAGCGTTTCCAGCCAGCTGGAAACTTCACCCAGTTATCACCTACGGCCGGTTTCTCCTCGCTTGAAATAGCGAAAACTACTTTTAGCGTCTTTCCAGCCAACTGAGCACGTTGCAAGGGACCTTTTGCCACTGAACCGTTTGCCTGTTCGGGAGTTGCCACCGATTTACACTTCAGAATTTTAACGATGAAACGGTCAGGCCCAACCGTGCGAAAAAACCATTCGCACTGCTTCTGTAATACCATGGGGGAGGGAGAGGTATGACTGTCTACGGTTCCATCCTGGAAGGCAATACCCGTATGATCCCTGCCT
>NZ_JBFTMK010001153.1:0-429 GCF_056396965.1 Pseudomonas sp. 05N434 | reverse complement strand
GTTCTAACCTGCTGTCAGGTTGGCAATCGACGTCTATATTTCAAGCTTGGCGCTTGAATAAAGGAACGTCTCATGTCCACTCAGTCGCAGTGCAAGGCATTAACACAATCTGGCAAGAGGTGTAAAAACGAGTCTAGATCCTCGGGGCTCTGTGGTGTGCACCTTCCAAAGCCCAAGAAATTTTTAAATAGTGAAGCTGTGGCTAACTTCATTAAAGTCTCAACGACTGTAGTCGGTGTGGTTGGGGTTATTGAGAAGCTCGTTTTACTTTAGCAGCACTTACCTTTTGGCGCAGGTCCTGAAATGCCAGAAGACTACGAATATTTAAAAGAAAAACTTGGTCAAGATTGGGGTGGGCTGCCAGGCAGCGGTTACTCTCCTACTCTTAAAAGCGGGTCGACGATTGACTGGAAGGCCGCACGTAATATC
>NZ_JBFTMK010001152.1:0-430 GCF_056396965.1 Pseudomonas sp. 05N434 | reverse complement strand
TTCTCAGACAATCACGTCAATCAGCAGGCTGAATTCAAAAGCAGCGCAAAGCCCACCGGAGAAGTTGATATGGAACCTCGCGTCACTGAACTGGAGACACATCTCAAGTACATCCGCAGAGACCTGGATGAAGTCCGCGGCGACGTCAAATCCATCAAGCACAGGCTTGCCTATTCAGCTGGCGGAACAGCTGTGGTCCTGGGGCTTTTGAGCTGGATCTCCAATAGTCGCTTCGACCAGGTCGTGACACTTCTGGCAAATTAAGGAACGGTCATGCACGCAAGCCCCAACGCTTTCGACCGGGCTTGCGTGGCAGAACCAGGACCTGCATCAGCCCAGGACTTCACTCAACGGGATGAAGCTCACACTATCACCCTCGATCAGTGTACGGCCCTCCAGCACTTCAACCAGACCGTCCGCCCAGGCGGCA
>NZ_JBFTMK010001151.1:0-430 GCF_056396965.1 Pseudomonas sp. 05N434 | reverse complement strand
GTATTACACGGTGCGGCGCGAACCCCGCATGCTCTCCAGCGGCCAGCGGCGCAACGGCCCACGTTCGACTTACATCGGCAGCGAAACCTTCGTCAGTCTGGTGGACAGCCAGCAGGCGCCCTATCGTCACGACCTGCGCCAATTGGGCGTAACGGCGTTATGCACCAACCGCGACCTGCCGCTGTTCATGAGCGTGGGCAACAACAAGACCGACTTCACCCTGGCCGACAGCGCACCGGTAGCGGCGGTACGCTGCRTGGCCGGCCCGAGCCGCCCACGCGCCAGCCATGCCCACGACGCCAAGGCCTGGCGGTTGATCAGCCAGCTTTCGCTCAATTACTTGTCCCTCAGCGAGCAAGGCCAGGGCGCCGCCGCCCTGCGCGAGCTGCTGCGCCTGTATGGCGACGACAACGATGCAGCCTTGCAATTG
>NZ_JBFTMK010001150.1:0-432 GCF_056396965.1 Pseudomonas sp. 05N434 | reverse complement strand
GCGACCAGATGCGCGACGATCGCGGCTTTCCGGTCTTCAAAGTGCGGCTTTTTCCAGCTTCCAGCCCAAAGCATCCAAGGCGTCACAGCCGTCCTGAATCAACAGGTGTGCAGCATTGGCGAAATGCTCCAGATCGTGACCTTCGACGTTTTTGATGCACAGGCAGGTGACGCTATTGAGCAGATTGCGCGCGGCTTTGATTCGGTGAGTGGCGGTTTCGAGGAGATCCGAGAATTTGGCTTCGGTGTCGATATACAGAGTCGGGCCGACGCTGAAATTGCCTTGCAAGGGGTGATACTTAGCCATTAGGTCTAACTCCGGTCACTTGGGTGAGGATTCATCTTTGTTTCGACCGGCTAAGATCGATCGCTGATTCGTCAGCGACGAGCGAACTGTAGGCGAGCAATCTGGGGAAGTAAACCCGGCCAATAC
>NZ_JBFTMK010001149.1:0-432 GCF_056396965.1 Pseudomonas sp. 05N434 | reverse complement strand
CCCGTTGACGGGTGACTTTGGCCAGTCGTTCGAGGGTGTCGGGATTGCCCGGTTCGACCGCCACGGCAAACTTCAGATTGCTCAGGGTGTACTCGTGGGTGCAGTAGACCAGCGTGTCTTCGGGAAGCGCCGCGAGGCGGCTCAGCGAGTGATGCATTTGCTCGGGCGTGCCTTCGAACAAGCGTCCGCAACCGGCAGCGAACAGGGTGTCGCCGCAAAACAGATGACCGCGGTGGTAATAGGCGATATGCCCGAGGGTATGGCCCGGTACTGTGATGACATCGAAGTCCCAACCCAGCACGGTGATCCGGTCGCTGTCCTTGAGGGCCACGTCCCGTGCCGGGATGGTCTCGCTGGCCGGGCCATGGACGGTTGCGTCTGTCGCTTTTTTCAGCCGCTCGACGCCGCCGACATGGTCATGATGGTGATGAG
>NZ_JBFTMK010001148.1:0-436 GCF_056396965.1 Pseudomonas sp. 05N434 | reverse complement strand
CGAATCGCCCAGCGATGCCGATAACCGCAGCAATGCCGGCCGCGCCAGTTCGCGCAGGTTGTTGGTATTGCCGGCGCGGGCCGCCAAGGCAAAAAACTCCAGGCTCAGGCGATAGCGTTTGCTGCGGGCGTCCTGCTCGACCATGCCCTCGTCCATCAAGCTGCGCAGCAAGCGGTGGGTAGTCGGTTGCGACAAGCCGATGCGCTGCGCCAGTTGCGTCACGCGTTCGCCGCCCTCGACGGTGTCACCCAGGCTGCGCAGCACCGCAAACAGTCTTGAGACCGCACCGACACCGACTTCATTTTTGTTTTCATTCCGATCAGTGGAATCTGACATTTGATTTCTCATCAATAAATTTACTCACTGAATAAAACTGAAAATAGTCATCGCTTCAGTGAAATAGGTTATTGAGCCCATCCTATTCTTCGTCCTACTC
>NZ_JBFTMK010001147.1:0-436 GCF_056396965.1 Pseudomonas sp. 05N434 | reverse complement strand
GTGCTGGACGGTGGCCTCGGCGCCGACGTGATGATTGGCGGCTTCGGCAACGACACCTACATCGTCGACAACCTCAAGGACACGGTCACCGAAACCAGCACCCTGGCGAGCGAAATCGACACCGTACGCGCCTCGGTGAGCTGGACCCTGGGCGCCAACCTGGAAAACCTCACCCTSACYGGCAGCGAYAACCTCACCGGCGTCGGCAATGCCCTGAACAACGTGCTGACCGGCAACAGCGGCAACAACGTGCTCAACGGTGGCGCGGGGCTGGACACGCTGATCGGCGGCGCCGGCGACGACACCTATATCCTCGACCAGGCCGGCGAACGCAACAACGTGCTCAACGGTGGCGCGGGGCTGGATACGCTGATCGGCGGCGCCGGCGACGACACCTATATCCTCGACCAGGCCGGCGAACTGGCACTGCTGCAGG
>NZ_JBFTMK010001146.1:0-436 GCF_056396965.1 Pseudomonas sp. 05N434 | reverse complement strand
CGGCAATGGTTGTCAGATTTTTGGGGCCGCTACGCAGCCCAGCGCGAGCAAGCTCGCTCGCCACAAAAGGTAGGCATGACTGAAGAGTGTGTTTAAGTGAACAGCATTACTGTAGGAGCGAGGCTTGCCCGCGAAGAGGCCATCAGCCTCACCCGAAAACTACCGCTCGTGCAACGCCTCGGCGCGAGCCCGGATAATCGGCTTGAGCAAATAACTGAGTATGGTCTTCTTGCCAGTAATGATATCCACCGACGCCACCATTCCAGGAATGATCAGCAACGGCTTTTCATCCGTCCCGAGGTGGCTGCGCTCGGTGCGCAGTTTGATGATGTAGTACGTGGTCTTCTTGTCTTCGTCGGTGATGGTGTCGGCACCGATCTGCTCCAGCTTGGCTTTCAGCCCGCCATAAATGGTGTAGTCGTAAGCCGTGAACTTC
>NZ_JBFTMK010001145.1:0-437 GCF_056396965.1 Pseudomonas sp. 05N434 | reverse complement strand
CATTAATCTGAGCCCATGTTGAACGACACCTCTAACTCGCATCGATAAAGGATTTCACCATGAGCCACGCCAGGTGCGCAAATGATGAACTGGTTCTCGGTAGCTTGCGAATTGCAGGGCGACTGGCGCAACGACATCGAAGGCCTGGGTAACCTGCTGTCCCAGCGCATTCCGAATTATCGCAACCTGATGAACAGCTACTCGGCATTAGCAGCGCGCTAAGCTTAATTCGGCCTTACAATTTCGAAAGCGCATACAACAAAGGGCCCTTGAAGGGCCCTTCGTTTCTACAACTTCGCCTGTGTGAGGTTTTTTGTAGATCTTCACCTGGCGGGGCTTATGCGTGCCGACACTTTAGGGTTAGAGCCGAGTAAAACACCCTGTGGAACGTAACTCTATCTCCCCCCCTCGGCTAACTCGTTCGGGCAGGGTTACTA
>NZ_JBFTMK010001144.1:0-440 GCF_056396965.1 Pseudomonas sp. 05N434 | reverse complement strand
GCTACACCCTGGGCAGCAACCTCGAGAACCTGACCCTCACCGGCAGCGACCAGCTCGACGCCACCGGCAACGCCCTGAACAACGTGCTGATCGGCAACAGCGGCAACAACGTGCTGGACGGTGGCCTCGGCGCCGACGTGATGATTGGCGGCTTCGGCAATGACACCTACGTCGTCGACAACCTCAAGGACACGGTCGCCGAGACCAGCACCCTGCTATCTGAAATCGACACCGTGCGTTCCTCGGTGAACTGGACCCTGGGCGCCAACCAAGAAAACCTCACCCTGACCGGCAGCGACAACCTCAACGGCGTCGGCAATACCCTGAACAACGTGCTGACCGGCAACAGCGGCAACAACGTGCTCAACGGTGGCGCGGGGCTGGATACGCTGATCGGCGGCGCCGGCGACGACACCTATATCCATCCTCGACCAGGCCGG
>NZ_JBFTMK010001143.1:0-441 GCF_056396965.1 Pseudomonas sp. 05N434 | reverse complement strand
GTCCAAGGCCATCGTGGCCGGTGCCTCCTGCGTGATGATGGGCTCGATGTTCGCCGGTACTGAAGAAGCGCCAGGCGAGATCGAACTGTTCCAGGGCCGTTCGTACAAGGCTTATCGCGGCATGGGTTCGCTGGGCGCCATGTCCCAGGCTCAAGGTTCCTCCGACCGTTACTTCCAGGACTCCTCCGCGGGTGCCGAGAAGCTGGTTCCGGAAGGTATCGAAGGGCGTGTTCCTTACAAGGGCACCCTGAGCGACTCCTCCGCGGGTGCCGAGAAGCTGGTTCCGGAAGGTATCGAAGGGCGTGTTCCTTACAAGGGCACCCTGAGCGCCATCATCCATCAACTGATGGGCGGCCTGCGTTCCTCGATGGGTTACACCGGCAGCGCCGACATCGAAGAAATGCGCACCAAGCCTGAGTTCGTGCGGATCACCGGTGCTGG
>NZ_JBFTMK010001142.1:0-441 GCF_056396965.1 Pseudomonas sp. 05N434 | reverse complement strand
GGCAACGATGCCGGCGCGGTGCAAGAAGACACCACCCTCAGCGTCAGCGGCCAGTTCAGTTCAAGCGACATCGACCATGCGGCCACTGCCACCTGGTCGATCAATGGCTCGGCAACTGGAACCTACGGCTCGATCGCCGTCGACAGCAGCGGTCAGTGGACTTACACCYTGGCCAACGGCACCAATGGCGTCGCCAGTGCCGTGCAGTCGTTGCAGGCCGGCGAGAGTCACAACGAAGTGTTCACCATCCAGGTCAGCGACGGCCTSGGYGGYGTCGACACCCARCAGGTGACYGTSACCGTCACCGGCAGCAAYGACGCACCCGTACTCAGTTTCGCCAACGGCAACGATGCCGGCGCGGTGCAGGAAGACACCACGCTCAGCGTCAGCGGCCAGTTCAGTTCAAGCGACATCGATCATGCCGCCACCGCGACCTGGAGC
>NZ_JBFTMK010001141.1:0-442 GCF_056396965.1 Pseudomonas sp. 05N434 | reverse complement strand
GCTAATGCACCCGATTAGCCCCGGAACTCCGCATTCCACCGATCGCCTTGGTGACACAATAAACACCATGAATAGAACCAACAACATTATCAGCCCTGATGGAACTGGAAGAATTACAGCATCTGCTAGTCCAATCGAATGACTTGTTTGACGACGAATGAGAACACCCTGCGTACGGGGATAATTCTCTTGAAAGGTGGTGCGCCATGATCATAAAAAAGTCGACACTTGAATTTTTGTTTACGCTACTCATACTTACAAGCTTAGGCATGCCAGCTTCGGGGAGTGATAGTTCACCCCATTGCCGAGAGGCAGTTATGATGTTTTTAACCACTCCAGAAAAGCGTACTCTTATTGCATTATCAGAAGCTAGCGAAACTGAATGCTGGTCGGTTATCGAGCAGTCGAACAGCAACCTCAACCAATTGATGCATTTGGTTGA
>NZ_JBFTMK010001140.1:0-444 GCF_056396965.1 Pseudomonas sp. 05N434 | reverse complement strand
GCTCTGCGCAGCCTCTGCTGAAGTGCGCTCTACGTTTTGCCGTACATATATAGCGGCGATTTCATTGAGTATTTTAATCGCCTGGTCCGGATCTGTGCTTTCCAGCGCCAGACCGATCATGCCCGACTCTTTTCCGCGCTCAACTACATCCAGGGCCTCTTGATAGTCGAGGATACTGGTCAGGCGGGAGTTACGGATAATGCGGAAGCGGGTACCAGGATTGGCGTGCAGTTCCTCTATTTGAAACGTTACGCCATTTTTTTCGAAAAGCTCTCCGGCCCGGCTGGCCGCCAATAGGTTGTCATCTTCATCCACCAACGTGAAATGACCATTTTCACCCGTGGTCAGGGTCAATTTCTTGCCCAGTTGCGAATCGGGGAGATCCAGTTTGAAGATCTTCAGCGACTCCCCTCCCCAGGCGAAACTGTTCAACCCCAACAAGGG
>NZ_JBFTMK010001139.1:0-444 GCF_056396965.1 Pseudomonas sp. 05N434 | reverse complement strand
GTTGAAGTCCGCAGGCAAGCGTCCCTCAGTATCTTGCAGTGCGCCAAGCAGTTCACTCATGCGGAAGATCAGCGGTACAGCACAGTAGAGATTGGCTTGCTCGGCTAGCTCACGTAGCCGTGTGACCTGTGCCATGTTGATGCCGCAGGGCTTTTCCAGGGCAAAGGGAATGTTTCGTGCAATCACGGCCTCTGCCAGCGACGGCATTTCCGAATGCCTGCCGAACACGAAAGCAAAATCGACCTCCTCGCGCTCAAGCAACTCATAGGATGAGCTATACAACGCGCATTTGAATCGCTCGGCAATTGCTTCACCCTTCACGTGCTCCGAATCCGATACGGCCACCACTTGGACCCCGTTGGTCTCAAGAGCATTCAGATACAGCGGGACATGCCAATGGCTGACCTCCAGTAACGCAACTTTCATGTGTACTCACTCCTGGCG
>NZ_JBFTMK010001138.1:0-446 GCF_056396965.1 Pseudomonas sp. 05N434 | reverse complement strand
GGCGATCACCGAGCAGGGCCATATCGTGCCGACCACCTCGGTGGGCAACTCGGCCAGCTTCGCGATTTTCGCCAAACACGTGATCGTCGAGATCAATCTGGCGCACAACCCGAATCTCGAAGGCTTGCACGACATCTATAYCCCTACCTACCGGCCGACCCGCACGCCGATTCCACTGGTGAAGGTCGATGACCGTATCGGCAGCACTGCCATCCCGATACCGCCGGAAAAAATCGTCGCGATCGTGATCACTAATCAATCCGACTCGCCCTCTACTGTGCTGCCGCCGGATGTGGACACCCAGGCCATCGCCGACCACCTGATCGACTTCTTCAAGCAAGAAGTGGCTGCCGGTCGCATGACCAACAAACTCGGCCCACTGCAAGCCGGAATCGGCACCATCGCCAATTCGGTGATGTGCGGCTTGATCGACTCGCCATTTGAAG
>NZ_JBFTMK010001137.1:0-447 GCF_056396965.1 Pseudomonas sp. 05N434 | reverse complement strand
GTTCAAATCCGGCTCCCGCAACCAAACATCAAAAAAGGCTACTCGAAAGAGTGGCCTTTTTTGTGCGTGCCTGTTTTATAAAAAATCAGCGTTTCATGCTTTACCGAGCAGAAACGAGAAATCCTTCTGATTCCGAAACTTAGCGTTCCTCGGCGACCGTTCAGCGCTGATTCTGGTTTATTTGACCCATACTTGGATTAACGGTTGACACTACGGCGTTCGCCTGTAGAATGCCGCCACACAGACGCGGGATGGAGCAGTCTGGTAGCTCGTCGGGCTCATAACCCGAAGGTCGTCGGTTCAAATCCGGCTCCCGCAACCAAACATCAAAAAAGGCTACTCGAAAGAGTGGCCTTTTTTGGCTCATAACCCGAAGGTCGTCGGTTCAAATCCGGCTCCCGCAACCAAACATCAAAAAAGGCTACTCGAAAGAGTGGCCTTTTTTGT
>NZ_JBFTMK010001136.1:0-447 GCF_056396965.1 Pseudomonas sp. 05N434 | reverse complement strand
TCCTAGGGGTTGGCAGAAATATTACATGTCATATCGCTTCGTATTACCTTGCCTTGTAATACCGAAAGCCCAGTAAAACCTGGGCTTACAGACCATTTTTTGCCACCGTATCGCCGATATCGCTCTTTTTGAAAATGCCCCCACCTTTAAGAATCGCTCTCAATAAAGTGACGTTTTTCATGGTGTATTGGATGCACACCTATTCGGAAAGATGCCTAAACTGGGACTCTATCTCTGCCTTGTGGTGGATGAGCATATGTCGCCAGGGACCTCGTGATGTCGAAACCGCCTACCGTTGTCATCACCAAGCAGCGGACGATTCATACGTACGCCGAGCTGTGGTTTGCGTCTGAGTGTGTTCTGGATGTGGGCTTGAGCAATCCGGATGGGGCAATGTGGCAATTTCTGTCTTGCACTGTGCTAACTGCTTTCTCTTTCGAGGCGTAC
>NZ_JBFTMK010001135.1:0-449 GCF_056396965.1 Pseudomonas sp. 05N434 | reverse complement strand
ACCGAAGACGCCCGACAGGTTGCCCTTGACGATGCGTGACCAGATGACCTCGCCATACAACAGCTTGGAAAAGCGTTGAGGCAAAGTACCCCAGTTCCATGTCGAGAGTGCGCTGGACGTCAGGGCGCTGCCGAATTCATTCTGGTTCTTGAGCACGTCAGTGTAGTGGGTCCAGGCAACCCCGAACACGATGGGCAGTGCGAACAGCAGAATGCCCAGCGTGATGTTGCGTGCACTGATGGCCTTGAGCAGGCCCCCATTGCGCTGGATTTCGTGGACCAGGAATACCAGTGCCATTACCGCCAGCACCGGCAGGCCGGTGGTGGCTTTTTGCAGGATCGAAAGCGAAATCAGAGTGGTGAAATAAATCGCGTCCCGGTGGCGACCTGCGGCCAGGAAATCGAGGAAATACTTAATCGCGGCAACGGCGAAGAACACCGCCACCGTCT
>NZ_JBFTMK010001134.1:0-451 GCF_056396965.1 Pseudomonas sp. 05N434 | reverse complement strand
TCCAAACATAGTGCGCCATAAATTTGACTGTGCACGGTTTTTTGACTTAACTAGTGGCTGGTTCCAGATTTCAGGCGTCTACAGGCACAACGTGTCTGCAAGCGTCTAGCTTGCCCCTCATTTTGGGCATTGAGTTGACTAGGGAAGTTGCTATTGCATGTGGCGTGAAACCAAAATTCTGCTGATTGATGACGATAGCGTCCGCCGCCGCGATTTGGCGGTGATTTTAAATTTTCTCGGCGAAGAAAATTTACCCTGTGGCAGCCATGACTGGCAGCAGGCGGTCGGCTCTCTGTCATCAAGTCGTGAAGTAATCTGTGTCCTCATCGGGACGGTAAATGCTCCTGGTGCACTTTTGGGCCTGTTAAAGACACTCTCAACCTGGGATGAGTTCCTTCCAGTTTTGTTAATGGGCGATAATTCTTCCATTGACTTGCCGGAAGACCAGCGT
>NZ_JBFTMK010001133.1:0-453 GCF_056396965.1 Pseudomonas sp. 05N434 | reverse complement strand
GCCGCATATGATCGCCGACCAAACGATTAGACAGGCGTCGGAGCAAAGCACTGTTTGGGACCAATATTTCTGTGCTGCGCTGATTGCCGAAAGCCATCTGACGGCACCGGTGGTAGGAGAAACCACCCACGAAGACAGGCAAAACATGCTGATCCAAAGAGCCAAAGCGCTCGCCGACAAGATGCTTGAAAACAGAAGATAAAACGGAGCCCGGCCATTGCGGCCGGGCTCTTCACTTATCGCCCCTTTGACAGGTCACCTGGCCAGGCTGTCACTGGGTGGCGCGATGGACTGCCCCCGGTTTTTTTGGGCGCTGAGTTCTTTGTTCGTGGATCGTCTACAGTTGGTAATTCATGGATACGGAGATCGAACATGAAGTGCTTAATTTGTCACGCTGTCTCTAACACTGTTCATGTGGCTGAAGACTGGTCAGAAGTTGCATGCTCGGCTGGA
>NZ_JBFTMK010001132.1:0-455 GCF_056396965.1 Pseudomonas sp. 05N434 | reverse complement strand
AGTTAAAGGCCCAACAGAATCAGGCAGTCCACACCATTGCGCCTCATCAAATGGTGCTGGAAGCGCTGATGGTGATGGCCGCCAAAAACGTCGGCGCGTTACCGGTCCTCAAAGACGGAAAGGTCGTCGGCATCATCAGTGAGCGGGACTATGCGCGCAAACTGGTGCTCAAGGGGCGCTCCTCCGTCGGCACACCGGTCAGCGACATCATGGTGTCGCCGGTGATCACCGTGGACACCCATCAAACCGTCGAAACCTGCATGGGCATCATGTCCGACAAACGCCTGCGGCATTTGCCGGTGGTGGAGGACGGTGAGCTGATGGGCTTGCTGTCGATCGGCGACCTGGTCAAGGAAGCCATTGCCGAACAGGCTGAACTGATTCGGCAGCTGGAGCAGTACATTCGCGGCGAGTGATTGCACACTGTGCGAGGGGGCTTTTGTGGCGAGGGGGCT
>NZ_JBFTMK010001131.1:0-456 GCF_056396965.1 Pseudomonas sp. 05N434 | reverse complement strand
ATTTAACCCTTGCAAATTGAATGTGCGGCGCACGACCAGTTTTACGCCCTCCTCTGACGTATACGCGTTGCTTTCTAACCAAAATTTCAGAAGAATTCTGCACATCCGCATTCGGGAGCTTGCGCAAAATCAGATGATTATTGTTGGCTGTGATTTTTTGCCGAATATACTCTAAAGGCGACATGTAGAGGCCCTCGGTAGGGCGAGCATTATGCATAGCGATCTCCACATCAAGCACATGCCTAATTTCATCTGCGATGATTCGCTTGGTAACCGCAATTTGCTCAGCTTTGTCCGCTCGACCTTTGCCTGGGCCATGACCCGTTGTAGACGGCATTCGCGAAAATATGCCATTTGCGAAGTCAGCATATAATCGCTCAATAGAGGCTCGTCTTTCAAAGTGTTGCGAAGGCCCAACATTCCAGGAATAACCAAGTTCTTTACGTGATATATCAG
>NZ_JBFTMK010001130.1:0-456 GCF_056396965.1 Pseudomonas sp. 05N434 | reverse complement strand
AATAGAGACGAAGCCGACTGAGGCACGTTCGGTTGAGTCACGTTATTAGATGTCGGGCCTGAGCTTAATCTTGCCTGACAATATCGGAACAGGCGTATCTGTGCCGTGTAACTGGTGCCGCGGTCGGTGCGCTTGCGTGCTCTGATCGTGGCCATAGTCAACTGGTACAATTGTTAAAGGGGTTGGTACATTGTATCCACGCCCCTCAAAACGCCCATTTACCCCCTAAAACCGGCTTTGAACACGTAGAGCGAAATGGTACAGAAATCAGCTACATACTCAGTAAATTCAAGCTCTACAGTGTCTAGACGCTTTAGCGTGGCGCCGATGATGGACTGGACTGACCGCCACTGCCGTTTCTTCCTGCGCCTGCTCTCCAAGCACGCCCTGCTCTACACCGAAATGGTCACCACCGGCGCGCTCCTCAACGGCGACCACGAGCGCTTCCTGCGTCAC
>NZ_JBFTMK010001129.1:0-458 GCF_056396965.1 Pseudomonas sp. 05N434 | reverse complement strand
GCGATCATATGCGGCTCCTTTTGATGAGGTAGCCTCTTCAGTTTACGCCCGAATCACCAACAACCTACGTTGTGCAGGACAGTCGGCACTGCCAATCGCTGGCGACAAATCGTTTCCTCGACTAGGATCTTTATCGTACAGGACTTCGCCCACTGTGTTGTCGGGCGACTCACAAGGGAGAGATAGATGACGCCTACTCGTATTACCGAGCAAACCTATCGTGGCTGGTCCAGCCCCATCTTGCTTGAACTCAAGGAGAGAGAACATCAACTGGATCCTTCGGCACGCCAGGCCCTGCGAAATGTCCTGGTCGAGAGAAGGCTTATAAACACTGGCAATCCTTCTGGCAGTGATCGGCGCAAGGCTGATCCGGCCGGGTAACAACAGGTTTTAGCAATAGCGCTTACCCACCTCATCACCGACGCTGCTGGCGCTTCGCCGGCAGCGTGCTTGTAAGT
>NZ_JBFTMK010001128.1:0-458 GCF_056396965.1 Pseudomonas sp. 05N434 | reverse complement strand
GCACATGGTTATCCCGCTGTTCGTGGGGCGCGAGAAATCCATCGAAGCTCTCGAGGCAGCGATGACGGGCGACAAGCAGATCCTTCTGCTGGCTCAGCGGAATCCTGCTGACGACGATCCCGGTGAAGAAGCACTTTATCGCGTAGGCACCATTGCTACCGTTCTGCAGCTGCTCAAACTGCCTGACGGCACCGTCAAGGTTCTTGTCGAAGGCGAGCAGCGGGGCGCCGTGGAGCGCTTCAGCGAAGTCGACGGCCACTGCCGTGCCGAAGTCTCGTTGATCGACGAAACCGAAGCGCCAGAGCGCGAATCGGAAGTGTTTGTCCGCAGCCTGCTGGCTCAGTTCGAACAATATGTGCAGCTGGGTAAGAAAGTCCCCGCTGAAGTCCTGTCGTCGCTCAACAGCATCGACGAGCCGGGCCGCCTGGTCGACACCATGGCCGCGCACATGGCCCTGA
>NZ_JBFTMK010001127.1:0-458 GCF_056396965.1 Pseudomonas sp. 05N434 | reverse complement strand
GCAGTACAAATTGTTTACTTCTGTTTATGACGATATGAAAAATAAAGTTATTACAATATCAGGGCAGGCTTTTAATATTGGTGAGTACGGTGCGTTGAATTGGGATGCGATTGATCCAAAAATTCAAGATATGATTGTGGATCTGAGGTATCGAGGGGATTATACGCCGACATCAAGGATATTGGTTCAGCGGCCTTTTGTTCAAAACAATAGGGCTGAATTGAAGTCTATTATGTCCAATCAAAACAATTGGTCAAATGTTCCGTTAGATCGCTTTACTAGGCGTAAAAATTATCTATAAGGTGAGAAATGAAAAACTTAATGCTGTTGGTAGGTTTGGCTTTTTCCTGCTGCGCCTTGGCCGCGGATGAAAAAGATCCAGTTGTAAATATATATAAAGCCGATACGGCTGTCATTTCTGGTAAGTTAGTTCGCTACTATCAGTCGCTGGGCAGCCC
>NZ_JBFTMK010001126.1:0-459 GCF_056396965.1 Pseudomonas sp. 05N434 | reverse complement strand
GCTGAAAAACCGCGGTGCATTCTTCGCGGGCAAGCCTCGCTCCTACAGGTTCTGTGCCTTAACTTAATGGCATTGTCACTCATCCAGTGATTCGGTATACACCACCCACACGCTGCATGGCATTTTGTACAGCACATGCTCCACCGTGCTGCCGATCAACCGGCCCATGCCGCGATGGCCGATCCGGCCCATGACGATCACATCCACATCATGGGTCTCGGTGTAGTGGGTCAGTACCTTGGTCGGGTTGCCCATGATCATGTGCCGCTGCTCCGGCGCGATGCCGTTGCGCGCGGCCAGTTCGTTGAACGCATCCTCCTGGAGGTCGAACAGGGTCTTGATCTGGCCTGAAGAGAAAAGCGCCGAACCGTTATAGAAGTTGAACTCATCCGCGCTGATGGCTGAAAGGTCACAGGCGTAGACCACATCGAGCTCGGCATTGCAGGCGCTCGCCAGTTT
>NZ_JBFTMK010001125.1:0-462 GCF_056396965.1 Pseudomonas sp. 05N434 | reverse complement strand
CGCCCAGGCAACCGTTGGTCGCAAGCGCTGCAAAACATCGTGGCGGGACGAGACGTCCTGCACGTTGAGCGGCACAGTCGTCACTTACTTGACCTCACTCAGATAGCGCGCAGCAAAGGCTTCCTGCACCGCCGCCATTTTTTCGTAATCGACCACGCCGGCGCGGGCATAGTCACTGTCCGGAAGGAACTGCGCGGCGACGTCGGCCGGCATCTTCATCTCACGAACCGGACGCAGATATGCCTTGGCCCACAACGCCTGCCCCTGGTCGGACAGCACAAAATCCAGGACCTTTTCGGCGTTGGCGCGATGCGGTGCATTGTCGACCACGCTCATCACGTAAGGCACGCTGATGCTGCCTTCCCTGGGGATCACGAAAGCGACGTTCGCCTTGTCTTTGTAGCGCGCACGGTAAGCGTTGAAGTCGTAGTCGACCAGAATCGGCAGCTCACCGGAAAGCAC
>NZ_JBFTMK010001124.1:0-462 GCF_056396965.1 Pseudomonas sp. 05N434 | reverse complement strand
GCCTTTGCGCCAGACCACCAGGCCATCGGCCGGGCGCCCCGGTTCGAGGTTGAGGGTCACGTCGTGGGCCTTGGCGGTTTTCTTGATCAGGTCGGTGGCGACGTCCGAGCCGGTTTCTTCACTGGCATCGAGCAGGAAGGTGATCTGCGCGTAGTCCTTGAAGTCGAGGTTCTTAAGGATTTTCAGCGCGTAGATCCCGGCGACGATGCCGCCCTTGTCATCCATCACGCCTGGCCCATAGGCGCGGCCGTCCTTGATGTGGAACGGGCGCTCGGTGGCGGAGCCTTCCTTGAACACGGTGTCCATGTGCGCCATCAGCAGGATTTTCGCCTTGCCGGTGCCCTTGAGGATAGCCAGCACATGGTTGCTCTCGTCCGGGGTGTTGGGCACCAGTTCGATGGTGGCACCCAGTTTCTTCAACTCTTCGATGGCGATGTCGCTCACCTGGGTCAGGCCCGGTTC
>NZ_JBFTMK010001123.1:0-463 GCF_056396965.1 Pseudomonas sp. 05N434 | reverse complement strand
CATATGGAGATCACTCTTGGCATCTGCATGGAAATACCCCACCCCGGCGAGCTTCCAGATCAGAAAGCATGTCCGGCCCGGCCATTGGCTTGCCCGCAATTGGTGCGGTGCTAGCGGGCGAAAGTGAGCCATCAAAGTCAGGGTGTAAAAATGACCGACGGAAGCGAACACTTACTTATCGGAAGACTGGCAATCCTGCCATTTGCCTTTGTTCAGTGGGGCGTTTTGCTTTGGTACCTGAGTTCATTGCGGCGATTACGTGACAATTTTCTGAAAAGATTAATAGGAGGAGCCGTATCTATTGCGACCATTTTCGCAGTGACATTCGGACAAATGGAAGCTTACACAATAATCACTTCTATGCCGCACCCAATGACTGACAACTTTTTCTTTATTACATTCTCCATCGAGCACGCCGCGTCCATCTTCTTTATCTTCTACGCTCTACGCTGCAATTAAAAGA
>NZ_JBFTMK010001122.1:0-463 GCF_056396965.1 Pseudomonas sp. 05N434 | reverse complement strand
TGAAAGCGCTTGAAACATGTTTTTAAGGGCATTTCGGCTGAAAACAGAGGCTTTTCCCGATAAATACTTGCTTCCCCCTGATGCGTTGTAACGCGGCCTACTAGATAATCGCGCGCTACGGGGATCAGCGTTCGTTGGTCCATTTTGACTTAGGTAGAGACTTGTCCGCGGCCTGTTGGGGAATCATTTTGCCCCATGGGAGTCGGAACAATGCTCGCCAACTTGGCAAGAGTGGTCCGCAGGGTCGGTTTTTTCCACCGTACACCGTGCTGGCACTTTAACTGGCCGTTGGTTTTTTGATCTGTTTTCGGCGAGGGTTGCTCGTGATTGTTAGTCCCTGTAATGCACCAAAATTGTCTGCCAAACGGTTTCGAAATGCTCTGGTAGCGGGCTCTGCACTGCTCTGCCTGTTCAGCGCCGGCCAGCTTTGGGCATTCAATCTGGATGACGTATCGGTCAAGGC
>NZ_JBFTMK010001121.1:0-469 GCF_056396965.1 Pseudomonas sp. 05N434 | reverse complement strand
GCCTGACCGCAAACCTGAGTAAAGCGGCCAAGCGCGCCAACTAGCGCAGAGCCATTAAAGGATTAATTCTTATGCAAGTATTTCCGTGACTGGCGATGCAGTCGCGCGCTTCTATGCTGGGTCATGAAAGCCTTTCTACGCAGGCGAGCAATAGAGGTATGGCACGCAGCCACACCCTAAACATGGACCTCGTCCCCTCCATGGAAGGGACGAGTCTACGACAAGGAACTGTCATGACCCATAACGCAGTAATCACGCTGGATAAACAAAAATGGATGAGTAATGCCCTCGACATCGATCGTATAAAACTGACTGATGTTATCTGGCCCGGCGCCCATAACGCCGGCATGGATAAACAGGCGCCTAATTATGAGGTGGTCGTCGGCAACTGGACGACATGTCAAAACGGTTCATTTGCATGGCAATTGTCCAATGGCGCACGGGCATTCGATATCCGCTTGGGCTATAC
>NZ_JBFTMK010001120.1:0-469 GCF_056396965.1 Pseudomonas sp. 05N434 | reverse complement strand
GGACTGGATCAACTCGATTTCGGTGGCCGAAGGAGACTCCTTGCCCAGCATGCTGCCGATATCCGAGAAGCCCAATAAGTCGTTCTTCTTCGCTTCGACCTGCAACAGCGCATTCGCCTGAAATACCGGTGTCGCCAGCACTGCGTACGCGGCCCCTGCGACCATGAAGGCGCCGGTAACCGCGGCAATCAGCCATTTATGGTCGATGAGTGTTCCAAACAGGCCGAGAAGATCAATCTCGTCATTGTCGTCGTCCCGCACGTTGACTACCGGTGCTTGCTGCATAAGTCGGATTCTTTGCCTTGATTACGATTCAAAAAGGAGTGGCCATCAGCGTGCCAGACGCTGTGCCCATGCGTGTACGGCTTCTTCGATCAACGCATAAGCGTGCACAAAAGCAGGTTTGCCTTGACGGTAGGGGTCGCTGATCTCTCGATCGTCCTAGGGGTCGCTGATCTCTCGATCGTCC
>NZ_JBFTMK010001119.1:0-470 GCF_056396965.1 Pseudomonas sp. 05N434 | reverse complement strand
GCTGGGTCGTGGGCGAAGCTTTCCGGTGGGTCGTCGCGGGTGTGGCGGACGCGGGTCAGCCGGTTCAGCGGGTCGTACTGGTAACTGCGCTGGCCGTGGCGGGTGTCGGCGATGCTGTCGAGATTGCCGTTGAGGCTGTAGGCATAGTCGCGGCGGTACAGGCTTTTTTGCTGTTGGCTGACGGCGTGGGCCTTTAGCCGGCTCTGGTCGTCGTAGGCATATTCGCTGAGCAGCAGGCCTTGCTGGCGCTGTACTTCTCGACCCGACTTGTACGTGTGATCTGTAAGCCGTGCGCCGTTGAGGTCGATGGCCGTCAGCGCGCCACCCTTGGCGTGGTGGTAGTCGAGCTTGCTGCCGTCCGGCAGGCGCAGGCGGTTGAGCTGGCCGCAGGCGTCGTAGCCATAGCGCAGCGTTCCCCAGCCCTGATGCTCGGTGATCAGCCGGTCCTGTTGGTCGTACTCGAACTCCTG
>NZ_JBFTMK010001118.1:0-473 GCF_056396965.1 Pseudomonas sp. 05N434 | reverse complement strand
CGTTAAGCCAAGCCAAAATACCCGGGCTACACGCCATCAAAAAGATAAAGCCAAAGGACTTCGAAGATGATCTTGAAGGGCAACAAGGCATCATTTTCTTCAAGGATTTCTGGCGCCGAGGCAACGAGACCTTCGGCAATCGCAGCGGCGATCATATCGATCTATGGAACGGGCGTAGATTAACGGACTGGATGAGCTACCCTCGTATTCAGTTGGGGTTCTCCATTGAGGGCAGCTTCTCCGACTACCACGAGTCGAAGGAAATATGGTTTTGGAAGGTCATATGAAAATTGTTAAAGGGGCATTGTTCGTCATTCTTATTGTTGCCCTGGCCATTGGAGCGTTTAACTTGATATTCGTGACAGTGTCTGGCTACTTTGGGCCGTTCTACGAGAGTGAGGCAGACCAAAGTCGGAACTTTGCAATTTGGCTTTTGGGTAATGCGGGGGTTGGGTTGCTTTCGGTTGTCATGG
>NZ_JBFTMK010001117.1:0-473 GCF_056396965.1 Pseudomonas sp. 05N434 | reverse complement strand
GGTTATGAGCGTAAGAACTTTGATGACAGCAGTGTCAAAGACCTCAGTAACCCGACCTGGCAGGTGGACCTGCGATGGAAGCCACGAACCTACTCGACCTTTTCGTTCGTTGCTCGCCAGGCGCTGGCCGAGGGCGACGACGGTGCTGACGCCGTCAAGACCAGCTCTGCGCTGTTCGGCTGGCGTCATGGCTGGACCGAGCGGATCACAACGGTGGCCGAAGCAGGGCTGGCCCGCTATGAGTACGAGGGGCAGAACCGCACCGACAACCTTCGCGACTACAACTTCGCCGTGGAATACCAGATGCGCCGCTGGCTGGATATCGAATTGGGCTATCGCCACCGCAACGACAATTCCGATGCCGACAACCATAGTTTTGAACGCAACATCTTCCTGCTCAGCTTCAACGTAAGTCTCTAAGAGGTTTCCCCCCATGAACTCGCGAATGCTTGCCTTGTTGTTCGTGCCGTGGC
>NZ_JBFTMK010001116.1:0-477 GCF_056396965.1 Pseudomonas sp. 05N434 | reverse complement strand
TGCCTGAGCTCTTCGTACGAGCCTCTTTGTATAAGCCCCTCTGGAAAGGTCCGTGCAGGCACGGACTTTTCCGCTGTCAAAACCTCCAAAATGAGACATCCCATCGATCCCTCGGTGGGGCGGTTCAGCAACTGAACTGGTTTTTGCTCTCGATCTGTATCTTCTAATCATTATGTAAGCCCTGATAATTGAATGATTATTTCATCTCAAGGAAAGAGTCATGGCTGGGTATCAGGTTGAAACTTTTCAACGCGCATCGGCAATACATGCTCAACAAATAATTCGACGCCGCTCGGCGGTCATACATTTATTGGCAACTTCTTTCTTTATTTTTTGTATTACACGTCTGTGGGATGTTGTCGGAAATTTCCTAGGACATCGCGCCGCTCGGCGGTCATACATTTATTGGCAACTTCTTTCTTTATTTTTTGTATTACACGTCTGTGGGATGTTGTCGGAAATTTCCTAGGACATCGC
>NZ_JBFTMK010001115.1:0-477 GCF_056396965.1 Pseudomonas sp. 05N434 | reverse complement strand
GGTTTGCTGGTGTCCATCGGCTACATGGACCCGGGCAACTGGGCCACGGCCATCGAGGCCGGTTCGCGGTTTGGCTATAGCCTGTTGTTCGTGGTGTTGCTGGCGAGCATGGCGGGGATGGTGGTGCAGTGTTTGTGCTCGCGTCTGGGTATCGCCACCGGGCGCGACCTGGCGCAGTTATGCCGGGAGCGCTACAGCACGCGGACCGCACGGACCCAGTGGCTGCTGGCGGAAATTTCGATCATCGCCACCGACCTCGCCGAAGTGCTCGGCTGCGCCCTGGCGTTCCACTTGCTGTTGGGCTGTTCGCTGACGTTTGGCATCGCGCTCACCGCGTTCGACACGTTGCTGGTATTGGCCCTGCAAAACCGGGGTTTCCGCCGGTTGGAGGCGATCATGCTGGTGCTGGTGGGCACTATTGGCGCGTGTTTCTTCGTCGAACTGCTGCTGATCAAACCCTATTGGCCGGATGTCGCT
>NZ_JBFTMK010001114.1:0-478 GCF_056396965.1 Pseudomonas sp. 05N434 | reverse complement strand
CTGTTTGCAGTGTGAGACAAGCATAGAGGCCCCCGGCTGGAACACTTCATCGCCCGGCGATTGACGATGCTGCAGTGCAGGCGCGAAATGTGGGTTCACCGATTGCCAGTCAGAGGGTAAGAACATGGCAAGCATAACGGTCCTGGCGGGGGACTTTCTGCAGGGTGATGGAGAGTACACAGACGGCGTTTTCACGCTCAGGACGTCGCTTCACCCGTGGCCCGGCATCACCCTCCCGCTCTCATTGTTCAAGAGTGTAGAAGTGGCCAACGAGGATTCGATCAACAACATCAAGGATGTCATCGGCTTCGGCGTGGCGGGGGCCATGTTGCTGGGGCCTATCGGCGCAATTGCCGGCTTCATGTTGGCTGGCAAGGAAACCGAGGTAACCTTTCTGGCCACACTCAAGGATGGAAGAAGGTTGCTTGCGGCTGTAGACAACGACACGTTCGATGAGATTTCCCGAAAAATCCCGTCC
>NZ_JBFTMK010001113.1:0-479 GCF_056396965.1 Pseudomonas sp. 05N434 | reverse complement strand
GATGAACAGCGTGCGGCACTTGGGTATCGCCAGTGACGGCACCATCGTCGCCGGTCAGCAGTTCATGGGCGATGCTCACGAGTCTTCGGAGCTGCTGGCAATCAAGCGTCCCGGTCAACCGTTCGTGGCCTTCCCGGTGCCTGAGCATCAGTTACAGGCCATGGGGCATTACACCGCCAGCGTTGCCGTACACAGCGAACTGCGCCTGGTCGCCCTGACCGCGCCGCGGGGCAACCGCTTTTTTATCTGGGACCTGGACAGCGGTGAAGTACGCCTGGATGCACCGCTTCCCGATTGCGCCGGGGTCGGTGCCGTGGCCGACGGGTTTGTCGTGACCTCGGGTCAAGGCCGTTGCCGGTTCTACGATTGCCGCCAGACAAACCTTGTTGCAAAACCTCTGGAATTGCCTGCGGGGCTCTGGGACAACCACCTTCACCTGATCTGAACACGCAACCTGTAGCAGCTGGAATCCCCTTCGC
>NZ_JBFTMK010001112.1:0-483 GCF_056396965.1 Pseudomonas sp. 05N434 | reverse complement strand
GTCGGTAACGTTCGCCTTTTACGATGCTGTCGCTGTAGATCGGGGCAACGATCCACTTGCCAGCCGGGGGTAACGCACACTTCCACCCCCCCACGGTTTTTCCAGCCAATGGCCCCACATGCTGCTGAATGGCAAAACCTTGTGCGAGGCTGCCTGGCAGGTTCGGGCCTGGCAAGGATGCCAGCCGAACACCCTCTAGCCGTGCACGGACCAGAGCGGCAGCGGCGACTTCCAACCCTGACCCCGCCTCGGTCCATGCAGGTGCGAGCTGGCTCATACGTTCTCCGTATGCACACTGTTCTGGCGCGGCCAAACCGTACCCAGCTTGTTGGCTGCATCTTCGAGCAGAGCATGCAATTGGTCATAACGTTCAGGCTGCATGCGCAAGACCGGGCCGGCGATACTCATCGTGCCAACCACAGTGCCAGATGGAACCAGCTTGACCGGTACGGCGATCGCCCAGACACCCGCCTCGGCTTCTTC
>NZ_JBFTMK010001111.1:0-485 GCF_056396965.1 Pseudomonas sp. 05N434 | reverse complement strand
GGATGCGGGGTTGGATAACTCGCTGGGGCAGGTAGTGATTCGTTTTCCCAATGAGTATTCGATTTATCTGCACGACACGCCGCATCGAGATTTGTTCGCGAAATCCAATCGCGCGACCAGCTCCGGCTGTATTCGGGTAGAAAACCCGCTGCAATTGGTGGAGCTGTTGTTCAACGATCCGGTTCACTGGAACAGCGAAGGGATTCAAAAACAGTTAGCCAACGGCAAGACAGAGAACATCAGGCTCCCGGTGAAAGTGCCGGTGCTGTTGGCCTACTGGACGGTGGACCTGAGTCTTGATGGACGCGTGACATTCAAGCCCGATGTGTATGGCTATGACTCCCCGGTACTGCGGGCGTTGAATCTGCCTTCGGAGCGGCCGGCGCTGGACGGGAGGCGAGYGGCGCCTCCCTCGGTAGCGGCGGAGCAGAGCAATTTGTAGGCCTTAAAGCCCCAAGCCTTCCTGCACGGCCAGCAGCAAATTG
>NZ_JBFTMK010001110.1:0-485 GCF_056396965.1 Pseudomonas sp. 05N434 | reverse complement strand
GACGACTGCTGCGCAGCCGAACGGGAGCAAGCTCCCTCGCCACAACAGCATGTCTCTGCATTAACCGAGGTTAGTCCGGCGGTTTATCAGCAAACCCGCGCATCCCCGCGCCAAGTTGGCTAAAATGCCGGCCTTTTCCACCTACACCGCTGGAACCGCCGTGAGCAAAGAATCCGATCGCCTTTTCGCCCAGCCTTTGGCCCAGGTGCCTGACTTCGCCTTTAACGAGGACGTGGTGCGGGTGTTCCCGGACATGATCAAGCGCTCGGTGCCGGGTTATCCGACCATCGTTGAAAACCTCGGCGTGCTCGCCGCGCAATTCGCTCAGCCAAACAGCGTGCTCTACGATTTGGGCTCGTCGCTGGGTGCCGTGACCCAGGCCTTGCGCCGCCACGTGCGCACCGACGGCTGCCGCGTCATCGCTGTGGATAACTCCGCTGCCATGGTCGAGCGTTGCCGCGAATACCTCAACGGCCAGGACTCGA
>NZ_JBFTMK010001109.1:0-486 GCF_056396965.1 Pseudomonas sp. 05N434 | reverse complement strand
CGCTGATGACCGTCCGGGGCGTTCATTGCTGGTGCGCAGTTCCGGCATGCATGCGCCACCCGCTGGGAGCGAGGTTCATGTGTCGACCATCGGCCATGCTCATGTACTGAGCGAACCTTAAGCTTTTGAATCGGTAACGGGCGAGAAACGAAATCGCCCCCGAATATAACAATTCAAAAAAACAACTAAGCAATGCAGCGCAAGTCCATCAAGGCAGACACTTCTGTACGCCTTTCCCTACAAAAAATGCGATGAGCCGGTAGAAGCCTGAACAGTGCCTGTATGGGCTTGAAATAAAACGAATCACCTACCGGTTTTTCATGTTCCTTTCACAAAATCGCGCTTACCCTCAACGGATCACAGATGGCGTCTTGATAGCGTCCAACCCGTCGGGCATGACAAGCAAAGTCAACCGATGTAATTTGTCACAAATTACTGGCAACTGCTTGATGCCGCTTTTGTTTTAGCGTCTACGCTGATGTTGGA
>NZ_JBFTMK010001108.1:0-486 GCF_056396965.1 Pseudomonas sp. 05N434 | reverse complement strand
CTACAAGCGCGGCGCGATTTACTGCGGGCGCACGCGCAGGGTCAGGCCCTTGAGGAAGTTGCGCAGCAATTGATCGCCGCACGGGCGGTAGTTAGTGTGGCCGAACTTGCGGAACAGCGCGCTCAGCTCAGGCTTGGACACCGGGAACTCGGCGGCCTTGAGGATGGCGTGCATGTCGTCTTCCTTCAGTTCGAAGGCGACGCGCAACTTCTTCAGGATGATGTTGTTGGTCACCGGCACTTCGATCGGCTGCGGCGGACGGCTTTCGTCCTTGCCACGCTTGAAGATCACCAGGCCATCGAGGAAATGCGCCATGACTTCGTCCGGGCAGCGTACGAAACCTTCCTCGTCTTCTTCTTTCTTGTCGAGGTACGTCACCAGGTCTTCCAGCGTGACGTCCATGCCGCCGAGCTTGATGATCTCGATGACTTTCTTGTCGCTGATGTCGAGCATGTAGCGCACGCTGCGCAGTACGTCGTTATGAAT
>NZ_JBFTMK010001107.1:0-487 GCF_056396965.1 Pseudomonas sp. 05N434 | reverse complement strand
CTTGTGCAACGTCGCCGATGAAGAGCAAGTGACCCATATGGTCAGCCAGGTGGCCGACGATTTCGGCGCGATCCATGGCCTGATCAACAACGCCGGCATTTTGCGTGACGGCCTGTTGCTGAAGGTCAAGGATGGCGAAATGACCAAGATGAGCCTGGCCCAATGGCAAGCGGTGATCGACGTCAATCTGACCGGCGTGTTCCTGTGCACCCGTGAAGTCGCGGCAAAAATGGTCGAGCTGAACAACAGCGGCGCGATCATCAATATCTCGTCGATCTCACGCGCCGGCAATATCGGCCAGACCAACTACTCCGCCGCCAAGGCCGGTGTCGCTGCGGCGACCGTGACCTGGGCCAAGGAACTGGCGCGCTATGGGATTCGTGTGGCGGGCATTGCGCCGGGCTTCATCGAAACTGAAATGACCCTGAGCATGAAACCTGAAGCGCTGGAAAAGATGACTTCCGGGATTCCGCTCAAGCGCATGGGC
>NZ_JBFTMK010001106.1:0-488 GCF_056396965.1 Pseudomonas sp. 05N434 | reverse complement strand
AGGTTGGAAGTTATTTTAACCAGTTCATTGAATAATTCATTTTCAGAAGTGCAGCCAGAAACTAACTCAATGAAGTCTTCGCGCCATTCTTTCACCAATACTACCTTCCGTGGTCAGCGCCCCCAGTGAGAAGGGCGGGGGGCTATTATACAGAATTGGAGCGTGCCAGGGAGGTAGCCCTGGAGTGTATCAATATTTGCTGAATACAGCGGCAATACCACGTCCGGTAAGGTCCGTAGCACAGATAAATCTCCCGCAAGGACGCAGTAGCTCTCTGTATTTTTTAGTACGTCAGTGCTAGAAAGTCGATATTTCTAAGTGCCTGGATTTTTACCCTCGCCACAGGGAGGGCGCAACTTTCAACTCAGTCAGATAAAAATTGTCAATTGTTTAACCGTTGATGTTGCTCATTGTTGGATGCGGTTTTAATTAACCTGCCCATTTGGGCAGCTACTAATACAGCTCTCGATTTGTTGTACTGGCCGGAT
>NZ_JBFTMK010001105.1:0-490 GCF_056396965.1 Pseudomonas sp. 05N434 | reverse complement strand
TGTGAGAGTAGGTCATCGTCAAGATTAAATTCCGAAACCCCTGTCTGCTTATGCAGACAGGGGTTTTGTCTTTCTGGGCTTATAGAAGTCTAAGTCTGAAGCGGGTCAAATCCAGGTCTGCGTGTCTCGCTACTCCTTCGAGCCAGTAGCATCAGATATAGACCCCCCTCATCGATACACCACAGCCAAAACACCCAACACCGCGATCATGACGTGCGGTAAGCCCAATAATCCGTCCCTTCTAGCACGCCGTTCGGCGGTTATCTGACGAGTTTTGTACAAATCCTTAAGTTTTCTCCCGCTCGTGCCGAAAGACTGGTGAGACATGCGTGCACCAAAGTAGAGCGGCTTCAGAATGCCGTCTGCGCTGTTACATGGAATGTTGCAACCCGGAACGCATCCCCACTTTTGGCATAAGAAGTCCCATGAAATGAATCTCAAGTTCAGCCATAAAATCCTGCTGGCCGCTTCAGGCGTCGTGGTGCTGGCG
>NZ_JBFTMK010001104.1:0-491 GCF_056396965.1 Pseudomonas sp. 05N434 | reverse complement strand
GGTGACTGTCACCGTCACCGGCAGCAACGATGCACCGGTGCTCAGTTTCGCGAGCGGCAACGATGTCGGCGCCGTGCAGGAGGACAGCACCCTCAGCGTCAGTGGCCAATTCAGCTCGACTGACATCGATCATGCAGCCACCGCGACCTGGAGCATTGCCGGGTCAAACACCGGCAGCTACGGCTCGATCGCCGTCGACAGCAGCGGCCAATGGACCTACACGTTGGCCAATGGCACCGACGGTGTCGCCAGTGCCGTGCAATCGCTGAAGGCTGGCGAGAGTCACAACGAAGTGTTCAGTGTGCAGGTCAGTGATGGCCTCGGTGGCGTCGCCACCCATCTGGTGACTGTCACCGTCACCGCGCCAGTGCCGTGCAATCGCTGAAGGCTGGCGAGAGTCACAACGAAGTGTTCAGTGTGCAGGTCAGTGATGGCCTCGGTGGCGTCGCCACCCATCTGGTGACTGTCACCGTCACCGGCAGCAACGATGC
>NZ_JBFTMK010001103.1:0-491 GCF_056396965.1 Pseudomonas sp. 05N434 | reverse complement strand
CTGACGCTGAGGGTGCTGTCCTCCTGCACGGCGCCGACATCGTTGCCGCTCGCGAAACTGAGCACCGGTGCATCGTTGCTGCCGGTGACGGTGACAGTCACCTGCTGGGTGTCGACACCGCCCAGGCCGTCGCTGACCTGGATGGTGAACACTTCGTTGTGACTCTCGCCGGCCTGCAGCGATTGCACGGCACTGGCAACGCCATCGGTGCCGTTGGCCAGGGTGTAAGTCCATTGGCCGCTGCTGTCGACGGCGATCGAGCCGTAGCTGCCGGTGTTTGACCCGGCAATGCTCCAGGTCGCGGTGGCYGCRTGATCGATGTCGCTTGAACTGAACTGGCCGCTGACGCTGAGGGTGGTGTCCTCCTGCACGGCGCCGACATCGTTGCCGCTCGCGAAACTGAGCACCGGTGCATCGTTGCTGCCGGTGACGGTGACAGTCACCTGCTGGGTGTCGACACCGCCCAGGCCGTCGCTGACCTGGATGGTGAA
>NZ_JBFTMK010001102.1:0-491 GCF_056396965.1 Pseudomonas sp. 05N434 | reverse complement strand
CAGTGATTGCACGGCACTGGCAACGCCATCGGTGCCGTTGGCCAGGGTGTAAGTCCATTGGCCGCTGCTGTCGACGGCGATCGAGCCGTAGCTGCCGGTGTTTGACCCGGCAATGCTCCAGGTCGCCGTGGCCGCGTGATCGATGTCAGTCGAGCTGAACTGGCCGCTGACGCTGAGGGTGGTGTCTTCTTGCACCGCGCCGGCATCGTTGCCGTTGGCGAAACTGAGTACGGGTGCGTCGTTGCTGCCGGTGACGGTGACRGTCACCTGCTGGGTGTCGACACCGCCGAGGCCGTCGCTGACCTGCACGCTGAACACTTCGTTATGACTCTCGCCGGCTTTCAGTGATTGCACGGCACTGGCAACGCCATCGGTGCCGTTGGCCAGGGTGTAAGTCCATTGGCCGCTGCTGTCGACGGCGATCGAGCCGTAGGTGCCGGTGTTTGACCCGGCAATGCTCCAGGTCGCCGTGGCCGAGGTCGCCGTGGCCG
>NZ_JBFTMK010001101.1:0-491 GCF_056396965.1 Pseudomonas sp. 05N434 | reverse complement strand
GTGGACCTACACCTTGGCCAACGGCACCGATGGCGTCGCCAGTGCCGTGCAGTCGCTGCAGGCCGGCGAGAGTCACAACGAAGTGTTCAGTGTGCAGGTCAGYGATGGCCTSGGYGGCGTCGMCACCCAGCARGTGACTGTCACCGTCACCGGCAGCAACGATGCGMCGGTGCTCAGCTTCGCGTCGGGCAACGATGTCGGCGCCGTGCAGGAGGACAGCACCCTCAGCGTCAGTGGCCAGTTCAGTTCAAGCGACATCGATCACAGCGCCACCGCCACYTGGAGCATTGCCGGAWCGCCTACCGGCACTTATGGCTCGATCGCCGTGGACGGCASCGGTCAGTGGACCTACACCTTGGCCAACGGCACCGATGGCGTCGCCAGTGCCGTGCAGTCGCTGCAGGCCGGCGAGAGTCACAACGAAGTGTTCAGTGTGCAGGTCAGTGATGGCCAGTGTTCAGTGTGCAGGTCAGTGATGGCCTCGGTGGCGT
>NZ_JBFTMK010001100.1:0-492 GCF_056396965.1 Pseudomonas sp. 05N434 | reverse complement strand
GAGAATGAACACTCACGAGAAAAACTTTGGAAACTCACCCCGAGCGGAGAAGCGTTAATGTATAAGCTTCGAGTTGTTCAAGACTAACTAAAAATTGGCTCTCATTCACTGGAGCCTCTGTTAGATCACTACTCGGCCAAGGCTTTTATCGAGAGCTTGTTCGTGGTRCATTATGGAGATGTTCGCAGAATTGCGTGCCTCTCACCAATGCACTCAGTTTTGAATACACCTCCCTCCTGCAGGCAAATCTCCTTTGATATCCATCTCCCACAGTGAAATGTCGCGGCATGTGATGTTTTGGTCTCACTGATTGGAGCGAGCCTTCTATGAGCCTACGAGCATAGGACTGCCATGAGCTATTCTTCGCCGAGTTTTTTTAAAAGCATCAACCGGAACTCAGGCTCTAGTGCATCTATAAGCTCTTCTGACTTACCATCCAAACAAGCTATCTGCCAGCCTTGTTTCATCACATCTTTTGGCGGAGCGGAGAGA
>NZ_JBFTMK010001099.1:0-494 GCF_056396965.1 Pseudomonas sp. 05N434 | reverse complement strand
ACTCATATCCCTCTGCAACAGACTCCATCACTGGAGTATCATCCAGTTAATCCGCAGTCTAATCTTGTAAATAGATTGACTCCGCGGACCTTTTTTACCCACTGTGGGCTCTATTGGTTGTAACACCGTTTTCCCGATAGTCAAGGTGACCGGGCAGTCGGAGTTGAAATCGCTGATGGCCGCCCCCACCACTGTATTTGCACAACTGACGAACCTTTCTTTCCATGCATGCAATCAGCCAGATTCGACTAACATTCAATCAGGATCGCCCTGATTTACACGACGACGATTCCGCAGGCATTGCTGTTCAGGAGGCTAAGCCTGCTTTACAGGCGCCGCCTATGTACAAGGTGGTTTTGTTCAACGATGACTACACACCGATGGATTTCGTCGTCGAAGTGCTCGAGGTGTTTTTTAACCTGAATCGCGAGCTGGCGACCAAGGTCATGCTGGCCGTTCATACAGAAGGACGGGCAGTATGTGGAGTGTTTACC
>NZ_JBFTMK010001098.1:0-496 GCF_056396965.1 Pseudomonas sp. 05N434 | reverse complement strand
GTGCCCAGTTGCGCGGTCGGTGTGTCGAGCAGCAACTCAGCCCCGACGTTGCTGGTGGCGAGCATTACGGTGTTTTTGAAGTCCACCACCAGCCCGGTGCCGTCTTCCATCACGCCTTTGTCGAAGACGTTGTAGAAAGCTTCGAGCACGTCCGGGTGGGCCTTTTCGATTTCGTCGAGCAGCACCACCGAATAGGGTTTGCGCCGCACCGCTTCGGTGAGTACACCGCCGCTGCCGTAGCCGACGTAGCCGGGTGGGGCGCCTTTGAGTTGGCTGACGGTGTGGGCTTCCTGGTATTCGGAAAGGTTGATGCTGATCAGGTTGCGTTCGCCGCCATACAGCGCGTCGGCCAGGGCGTAAGCGGTTTCGGTTTTGCCGACGCCGGTGGGGCCGACCAGCAGGAACACGCCGACCGGTTTTTGCGGGTCGGTGAGGCCGGCGCGGTAGGCTTGCAGGCGTTGGGCGATGGTGTTCAGCGCGGTGCTCTGGCCCATGA
>NZ_JBFTMK010001097.1:0-496 GCF_056396965.1 Pseudomonas sp. 05N434 | reverse complement strand
ACCCAAGGTGGAGAAATCAACCCAGGCTTCAGCGAAGCCTTCCCCCACGTTTGCCTTTTTTGAGCGAAATTTCTGGGCAAGGTCTTCGGAAGTTTCCTTCAAGTTGTGGCGGTTTTCGTGAACTGGTGCGCAGTGAGTTCGATCGCTAGGCTTTAGTGGTCACTGAATATCAGTGAGGGGGTGTAGGAACCCTTTAAGCATCGGTAATGCGTTAGCAATCGAAGTCAGATTTGCGGCCGTYAAYGTGCGTCCGTAATATCWGTYGCGGCGGYTGTGCGCGGGCACGCTTCGGCGTGGTCGAGTTTCCGATGCTCGGTATTCCTACCCCGCGTATAGCTGCCACCCAAGCCTGTAGGAAGGCTTTTGGCAGCTCCCATTTTCATCGGAAGGTCTCAAATGCCAACACTTCATCCTGATCCACCCTACGAAAAACCAATTCCCCACCCCAAAAACCGCTTCATGGCGTTGACCAGCAACTGCACCGACATGCCCACCC
>NZ_JBFTMK010001096.1:0-499 GCF_056396965.1 Pseudomonas sp. 05N434 | reverse complement strand
CAGCGGACACTTGGCTGAGAAATGACGTCAAATCGAGAGCCATTCGTTCAGGGAGTTCGGTCATTCCTTCCGTAAGACCGACAGAAAGCAAGATCACATCTCTGAAGTGCTTCTTGATATCGCGACTGTCCACTTGCACGCCGTTCTGGATCTGCGCCTTCTTGTTAAGCCAGGCATGGGCTTTGAGCGGAACGAGCCTGTCGGCCCCAATGTGACTGATTTCCTGGGTGTGATCGACGCCGGCCAGGAGAAAGTTGTAATACTCATCATCAAGGATGATCGCAGAAAGACTTGCGGCTTGCTCTTCTACGGGGATTCTGGTCATTCGGGCCGCTTCTTCGTGTTCCAGGCCATCTGGGAGACGAGAAAAAAGCTCGATCTGAACTGGAAAGGATTTGTCCTCGGGATTCTGGAAGCGATAGAAAACAGGGGAGCCCCCTTCTCTGTCTCCATTTTGGCGAATGGCATATCCGCCGTCCTTGATGAACTTCCAGAACAC
>NZ_JBFTMK010001095.1:0-500 GCF_056396965.1 Pseudomonas sp. 05N434 | reverse complement strand
TGCCGCAGGAAATCATGGTGGGCGGCAACTATTCCAAATACACCTCGGACGACAAATACGCCCGAACCTTCAATGACAGCTCCGACAATATCTTCGACATTGATCACAACCGTCCGGATATCAGCTACGAAGGCTTGATCAATAGCCCCGGTGGTCGTGGGACTCCCAGCCAATACGACATCCGCCAGAAAGGCCTGTACGGCAGCTGGCGGGTCAAGCCTGTTGAAGACCTGACCCTGGTGCTCGGCTCGCGCGTCAGTTGGTACGACTACAATTACAAGTCTTCGACCCAGACCGCGAGCGGCATTACAGAAGATCCAAAAAGCACCGCCACTGAAACCGGAGAAGTCACGCCCTATGCCGGTATCGTCTATGACCTGAGCCGCGAATGGGCGGTCTACGCCAGTTACACCGACGTATATACACCGCAGACCGAACGCGATACCGCCGGCGCGGTACTCAAACCGATTATCGGCAGTAACTACGAGATTGGTCTCAAG
>NZ_JBFTMK010001094.1:0-500 GCF_056396965.1 Pseudomonas sp. 05N434 | reverse complement strand
ACCGACATGTCGGTGGAGTTGATCCTGCGGATTTTCAACGCGGTCGACAACGTCACTATGGTCAAGGAAAGCACCGGCGATATTCAGCGCATGCACAAACTGCAACTGCTGGGCGAAGGCCGGGTGCCGTTCTATAACGGCTGCAATCCCTTGGCACTGGAAGCGTTCGCGGCCGGCGCCAAAGGCTGGTGCACAGCGGCGCCGAACCTGATCCCGCAGCTCAATCTCGACTTGTACGAAGCGGTATTGGCCAATGATCTGAGCAAGGCTCGCGAACTGTTCTACCGCCAGTTGCCGTTGTTGGACTTCATCCTCAAGGGCGGTTTGCCGGCGACCATCAAGGCTGGTTTGCGCCTGGTCGGGCTGGAAGCGGGCGACCCGCGGTTGCCGGTGTTTGCACTCGGCGAGACTGGCCGCAGTCAGTTGCAGGGTTTGTTGAACGCGTTGCGCTGATCGTCGGGAACACACAAAACCACTGCGGGAGCGAGCCGTCAGGCTCG
>NZ_JBFTMK010001093.1:0-503 GCF_056396965.1 Pseudomonas sp. 05N434 | reverse complement strand
GAGCGCAACCGACTCGGTGGCTGAAGGTGGTTCCATCGTTTATACCGCGACCCTGACCAACGCCGCCGGCACGCCAGTGACCGTGACCCTGAGCAACGGCGCCGTAATCACCATCGATGCCGGTAAAACCACCGGCACCGTGACCGTCCCGGCTCCATCCGATGACGTTTACAAAGATGCCGGCACCGTCCAGGCCACCATTTCCACCGCCACCGGTGGCAGTTTCGAAAACCTGGTGCCGAACACTGCCCCGGCGGTSACCACCGTCACCGACACCATCGACACCAGCACCGTTTCGCTGACTGCGACTGCGAACGTCGCCGAAGGCGGCACCGTCACTTACACCGCGACCGTCGGTGCGCCAGTGACCGGCAGCCCGGTCACCGTGTCCCTGGCCAACGGCCAGACSATCACCATCGATGTCGGCAAAACCACCGGTACCGTGACCACCGCYGCGCCGAACGACGCRTTGACCGGCCAYGCTCCGCTRACCAACTCGATCA
>NZ_JBFTMK010001092.1:0-504 GCF_056396965.1 Pseudomonas sp. 05N434 | reverse complement strand
CGTTAGTACCCCCAAAGTTGCGAGTACTTCCCTGAAGTGGTGGTTTGCGTCACTGGAAGGTTGCTCGCAGGCCTTGCGCGGCGTCGGTGAGGCTGCGGGAAGCAATTCTGATCAAGTTGTTCACGAGATTCACAAGGTTGCGCCCCATGTCAGCGGGCTGGAAATAGACGACCTTTTGGAACCGCTTCTTGCTGATACATATTTTCGATTTGCCGCCGTACGAAATCCTTATAAGCGCATCTTCTCCGCATGGCAGTCGAAAATACTGTTACAAGATCCGGAGCAGGTCGCATCGTATCCAAAGTTTGAGTTATTACAGCAGCCGGTAAAAAGCGTAGCGGATGTTGCTTCGGCTTTTGAGGCGTTTCTGGAGTATCTCGCAAGTAATAGCGCATCTTCACCTGAAAAAGATTTTTGGGCGCCTCAAGCCACGCTATTGCGTCCGGATTTGATCAATTATTCCCTGTTGGTCAAAATTGAAAACTCCTCTGAACTCCATAAAGC
>NZ_JBFTMK010001091.1:0-505 GCF_056396965.1 Pseudomonas sp. 05N434 | reverse complement strand
CTTCCCTCCTAACATGAGCTAAAGGAAGCGCTCGATGAAGAAGGTGGGCAACACATGAATCAAGGTTCATTCAGCAAGGTTACTTTTCCAAATGCCTGCCAGCTGATGCGCTGGCATTTTCATCCCATGGGTTTCGAGGCGACCATGGATGCACCGGGCAGCATGGTTGCTCGCCTGTTCGACCGAGCCAGCGGCGAAACCATGATCGCCATTGCCGGCATTCCTTGTGCAACGGTCATGAACGCTGCCGATGTAGAGCGGATTATCGAAGCGGTCGAGGATGAGCTGGAAGCGTTCATTCCTCCGCAGACGCTCAGGAGTTATGCCTGACAGCCAACACCCGACAAAAAGCCCGCTTATCGATTTAGCGGGCTTTTTGTAGCAGCTGCCGAGCCCGATCGGCTTGTAGCAGCTGTCGAGCCTGCGAGGCTGCGTTCGGCGGCGAAGCCGTCGTAAAATCAGAACTCACGGTGTATCAGGCAGACTATGTCAACCGGATTCACGA
>NZ_JBFTMK010001090.1:0-508 GCF_056396965.1 Pseudomonas sp. 05N434 | reverse complement strand
GTACAACCCCTTGAGCCTGATGGTCGCCGGTCTGGCGATTATCGTGGCGTTCATTATTCAGCTGTTGCTGGACTCGATGATTATCGGGGCGCTGGTGGGCTTCCTGATCTTTTCGGCGTCGGGCATCGTCAAGTGGCGTGAAACCGACGACCTGTTCACCGAAGGCATGAAGATGATGGCGATGATCGGCTTCATCATGATCGCCGCATCCGGTTTTGCTGAAGTGATGAAAGCCACCGGTCATGTGCAGACACTGGTGGAGTCCTCGGCCTCGTGGATCGACCACAGCAAAGGCATCGGGGCGCTGTTGATGCTGCTGGTGGGCCTGTTGGTGACCATGGGCATCGGCTCGTCGTTTTCCACCGTACCGATTCTGGCGGCGATTTTCGTGCCGTTGTGCGTGCAACTGGGCTTCAGCCCGATCGCCATCGTGTGCATCGTCGGCACTGCCGGCGCGCTGGGCGATGCCGGTTCACCGGCGTCGGACTCGACCCTGGGCCCGACCTCC
>NZ_JBFTMK010001089.1:0-508 GCF_056396965.1 Pseudomonas sp. 05N434 | reverse complement strand
AGGCTGAAGCATTCGAACAACGGGCAAGGGAGTGGGACGAGAAGTCAGAGCAGGCGTTGCATCAGCATCACCGCTGGGCCCAGGCAATGACAGCGATTCAAATAGCAATTTCACTGGCGGCCATTACCTTGCTGACGCGTAAGGAATGGCTCAAGCGGCTCTCGTTTGGGGCCGCGGGTGTTGGCGTCATGCTGGGTTCGCTGGCTTGGCTGCATATCTGAGCGAGGCGCTCAGACGTTCACCTGTCGAATGCGATTGCTACTGGTCGATTTCTGCCCTTAACGAACGGCAGAAATCGGCCAAAAGCGGACGTTCTGGAGCGTCCGCTGTCGGCCAGAAGCACACGCTCATGTACAACCGCTTTCGGCCAGAAGCCGCCGGTTTCGCCAGGACTGAACCTGTTTCGCTGAGGCTCGAAAGTACTATGAAACTTGGTGTATTCCTCTAGCTCGTGCGTGCGCAGCAGCCAACGGAGTGAGAACTAGGCAGATTTAACGCCTCTCTGGAC
>NZ_JBFTMK010001088.1:0-511 GCF_056396965.1 Pseudomonas sp. 05N434 | reverse complement strand
GTTCCAGTCCATTGACGTTACGCAGGTGCTAGATCGACCTGACCCAGATTTCGCGGAAGGCATAGTCATTGCCGTTTCCGGTGGCGACATGGTTAACGATCTGCAACTCCATCTGTGATGCACTCGCGGTAAACGTGCCTTTGAGCGGAGCCCAGGCCATTGACGAAATTTCCGTCGCGGGGGCAATGACTTGCGCTCCGCTGTTGAGTGACAGCACCGGAACCGAATAGCTGTTGTTCCACCTGCGCACGGTCACCCCGAACTCATAGGACCGACCCACTTCCAGCCCCTGAAAGGTCTTTTTCAACACCGTGCCGGCAGAGTTGTTGGTGTAGGTGTTGTCGAATAATACGTAGATATCTCCATCTTTGGTGATGGTGAGATCCCGTGGATCAGTCGCAGCGTCGCCCCTCATCCAACCATTCCAGTTATTGGTACCGTCTGTTGCCGAGAAGGTCGTTGTATCGTCGAAAGGCGCCTGGACCTCAAGACACAATGTAGGGAACAGCAC
>NZ_JBFTMK010001087.1:0-513 GCF_056396965.1 Pseudomonas sp. 05N434 | reverse complement strand
AGGTGAAGTTCAGGTCTTGCAGCACTTTCAGGGTATTGGGGCTGCGCCGCAGCCAATTGGCGTTGTAGCCCACCGAGCGCTGACCGGTGAGTTTCTGCACCGCCTCGACGCCGTCGCCGATGAAGGCCTTCTCTTGCTCGTAGCTCATGTTGTAAGAGTCGGCCCAGCGCATGCCATGGGCGGCGACTTCATGGCCACGGTCGGCGATCGCCCGCACCAGTTCGGGGTGTTTCAACGCCGCTTCGCCCACTACATGGGAGGTGACCTTGATGCCGTTGCGGTCCCACAAGTCGAGCATCCGCCACAGGCCTTCCTTGTAGCCGTAGTCGAACCAGGTCTGTGCCGGCATGTCCGGGTAACCCTTGGGCAATGGAGTGCCGGAGAACGGACTTTCGGCACCGTCGGGCTGGCCGCCGGTTTCGAATTGCATGGAGAACGAAATCACCAGTTGCGAGCCATCCGGCCACGGGCGTTCCTGGGCGAACGCGAGGGACGGCAGCAGCAGGGCGGCGG
>NZ_JBFTMK010001086.1:0-513 GCF_056396965.1 Pseudomonas sp. 05N434 | reverse complement strand
AAATTAATGAATTTTTATTATTGCTGTGTCTGGCGTAGCTTGATTTCAGGACATGGAGAACCGCCTTGAAATCATCCCCTCTCAACTCAGAAAAATTTGATACCTCACGAGCCAATGAGTACGGACGACAGAGCCGTATTGCGCTAGCAGGATATGACGCCTGCCAAGACTTGGCGGCGTGCATGCTGGCGGCAAGCCTGGGCACTGCACGTTCGGCAAAAATACTTGTAGTTGGCGCTGGCGGTACGGCGCAGGAAATTGTTGCTATGGCCAAGCTTGAGCCGGGTTGGCGCTTCACGGCCGTTGATCCGTCCGAGCCGATGTTGGAGGCTGCAAAGCAGCAATTAGAGGCAAACAACTTGCTTGAAAGAACGGCCATGCATCTTGGGCATGTTGAAGACCTGGCAGCAGACGAGTCATACGACGCAGCGACCTTGATCGGGGTACTCCATCATCTCGATGGAGATGAAACCAAGCGACAAATTTTACGATCCATTCGGGCTCATCTAAAAC
>NZ_JBFTMK010001085.1:0-515 GCF_056396965.1 Pseudomonas sp. 05N434 | reverse complement strand
CATCACGGCCGACGACCCGTATTTCATGCGTATCCGTATGCAATGGGCCGCCGGACTGCAAGACATGCTTGCCGCATTGCCGGAGCCGCCTGACGCTTACATGTCGGGGGGCTGCCAATAAAGCGCTGACTCTGCGTCAGCGCTGAAGTAAAGCGGCCGGGCCAGCGATTACCAAGTGCGCGATATCGTGATGTCGATTGGCTAAAGCAGCGGAATGCTGTAGCTCACGATCAAGCGATTCTGATCCTGGTCACGCGCCGCCTCGCTGTTGGACTTGCCGTTGCGCCATCCAAATCCGACACCTTTAAGCGTGCYGGACTGAATCGCATAGTCCAGATCATGCCCACTACGGACGCGACGCCAGAGGAGATTTTAGAACAGGCTGAGCGGGTAGGGCTCACTCGGATTGAGGCAGTGGGTCATTCCAGTTGACCTAGGCTCACCCACCTTTCGTCAGCGAGATCAGCAACCCTTGTTGACAGAAAAATACATCAGGAGAATACTCGCCTCAAGAT
>NZ_JBFTMK010001084.1:0-515 GCF_056396965.1 Pseudomonas sp. 05N434 | reverse complement strand
GTCCTGCCCCTGCGCGGCGGGATGTACCACGGTGAGGGCCAGTTCCGCGGTATTCGAAGGTGTGTCGCGTCGCAACGCGGCATGACCGAGGACGGCTGTGTCATCCACAGCCAGCATTGATTGCCAGTGACCCTCGGCATTGTGCTGATTGATCATGTTCGGCAGGTAAACATCCGGCTGAGCGTAATGATCGCCGTAGACTTCTTGAAACAATCGACTCACTGCGTTTGCATCGGAAGGGCGGTAGGCGCGAATTATCAACGGGGTCATCACACGAACTCCTGCAAGGGAACGTCATACACTCGCAAATCCAGCACCCGCAGTTGTTTGCCCGAGCGAGGGTGGAGTTTCAGGTCTGTGGTTGCGCAAGGCAGTACTCGAAACTCCAGCAGACCCTCGCGGCTCAGGTCGTCGATGGCGGGGTAGTGGGCGAGCAGCGCTTCACGCAATTCGCGGAGCACCGGTTCGACGGCTTGTAACTGAGGTTCGGGCACCCACTTCACGCTCAGCAGATC
>NZ_JBFTMK010001083.1:0-516 GCF_056396965.1 Pseudomonas sp. 05N434 | reverse complement strand
ATCCTGCATACCCCCCTCTACCTCCAGCGGTGCAATTTGATGGCGGAGCGATTCGCGTATACGGCGCCAGTCGTATTCTCGGCAATAGGGCGCGACACCCCCATGGACTACCGTCTGGTGAAATCTCAAGACATCTTTTAGCTAAAGATACAACCTGTGGAGGAGCRATACCCGTCAACTCCTTAATATCTCTTAACCTACCTCCAGCGGAATACATCTCAAGAGCCTGGTACCTTAAGATGTAGATCTCCTTGTCACGACTATTCATATGCGAGACGTTGGGCTTCTGCCAAAATTTAAATTCGTCGCAGGCTTTGTTCTGGATTGCTCCACCTCTGCTCAGTTTAATATTCACGCGGGAAGGCTCCTGATAAATGCCATCGTGTTTGCCGGCCAAAGGAGTCCCTTGACAAATCTACGTCAATTACGCCGCGAATCATGTGCCGAACAACAACGCCTGCAACCAGCGACTCCTCGACGCCGAACAACAACGCCTGCAACCAGCGACTCCTCGAC
>NZ_JBFTMK010001082.1:0-519 GCF_056396965.1 Pseudomonas sp. 05N434 | reverse complement strand
CGAAGCGAAGGGTGATTAGCTCAGCTGGGAGAGCGTCTGCCTTACAAGCAGAATGTCGGCGGTTCGATCCCGTCATCACCCACCATTCGTTTCAAGYGTTTMGCGCAGCGGTAGTTCAGTCGGTTAGAATACCGGCCTGTCACGCCGGGGGTCGCGGGTTCGAGTCCCGTCCGCTGCGCCATATTCGGTAACCTGGAMCACTGAACGCCAGRTCACCACGGAAAAACCCGCTGAGGCGGGTTTTTTTCTGTCTCAAGTTTGTACCTTGTTCCATCGGGTTGTGTCGTTTCACCGGTTTTCGGATTTTTTTGAAAAAAACTTCAATTAAATCAACACTTTACGAAAACTTGTGGCATAATGCGTCCCGTAACGAAGCGAAGGGTGATTAGCTCAGCTGGGAGAGCGTCTGCCTTACAAGCAGAATGTCGGCGGTTCGATCCCGTCATCACCCACCATTCGTTTCAAGTGTTTAGCGCAGCGGTAGTTCAGTCGGTTAGAATACCGGCCTGTCACGCCGGG
>NZ_JBFTMK010001081.1:0-520 GCF_056396965.1 Pseudomonas sp. 05N434 | reverse complement strand
GATAGAAGACGCACGGGGCCGAACGGAACTGGAGCAAAGACACTCAAAGGAAGAACAACAATTCGAGACATTCATTAATATTATTGTGCCTTTTAAATCCTGCATCGAAGACTTCTTCTCCGACGATCCGGACCGTAACAGGGGCAGTACGCTGTCCTGCACGCTTGAACTAGCGATGACCGTTTTGCTGGTCGTTGGCGTCGCTGCAAAAGCCGCTAGCATCGCGGCAAAGGCCGTTTCCACAGCCTCGAAGACCAGAGCGCTAGCCAAGTTGGGCCTAGGGTTTCTCCACTCTGTGTTCAACCCGCTGGACGGTACGCCAGAGCTGATCCTGGGCGTCGGAAAGTATTTAAAGAAAGGTGTATTGGGTATCAGTCGGGCTGGCTTGAACTCTTTGGAAAGTGCAACCCATCAACTTCGAAGACTGACCGGCAGTGCTGACGCTTATGACTTGATCAAAGCGGCGCAACGAACTGATATCGGACAAGGAACCTGGCGTCCGCTGGGTAGCTCTGGAGAT
>NZ_JBFTMK010001080.1:0-521 GCF_056396965.1 Pseudomonas sp. 05N434 | reverse complement strand
CCTTCACTAGACCTTTCATTCAAAACTTTTCATCTGCTTTCTAAAATTAGCTGAAGCACTAAAATATTGTTTTACATAGCGATTGAGCCTATCCGTAAGTGGACACTCAACAAAACGATACATGAAAGCCCCAGCGCAAAGTGCGACAAAGATACTGCCGACCACCGACGGAACAGAATATATAATGCCAAGCCTCTTGAACACCTCAGGCACCACGGGAGCCGTTAAGGGATGGAACAAATAAATGGAGTAAGACGCAGCCCCCAAAAACACCATGCTCCGAGGCAATGTGAAATTTACCGCCTTTTCAAGGCTAGCACAGCAATAAACCACAAAAAAAGAAGCTACACCATAAGTTAGGGTGTTTCCATATTCAGKGAATCGCGGAAAAAACAAGTACCCAAGGGAAAGCAGAAGAATGACAACAGCAGTATTTCGCTTAATGAGCACACTTCGCTCCATTAGCCTAGCCGTCAACATCCCCCACAAAAAATTAAGAACTATTGGATCGGCATAAAAAG
>NZ_JBFTMK010001079.1:0-521 GCF_056396965.1 Pseudomonas sp. 05N434 | reverse complement strand
GACCACCCACACCTGGCATTTCGAGCTGCCGCTGCTGGGTGACATTCATATCGCCAGCGCGCTGTTCTTCGATATTGGCGTGTACGCCGTGGTGGTCGGTTCGACGCTGTTGATCCTCACCGCCCTCGCCCACCAATCGGTACGCGGTCATAAAACCAGCGCGCAAATCAGGCCCGCGGCCAAATCCGTTGTCACCCAAGGAGCCATCTGATGGAAGAAGTCATCGCAATCGCCATCGGTGTGCTGGCCGCGTCCGGCGTATGGCTGATCCTGCGGCCACGGACGTTCCAGGTGGTCATGGGCTTGTGCCTGCTGTCCTATGGCGTCAACCTGTTCATCTTCAGCATGGGCAGCCTGTTCATCGGCAAGGAGCCGAACATCAAGGACGGCGTGCCTCAGGATTTGCTGCACTACACCGACCCGCTGCCGCAGGCGCTGGTGCTGACCGCAATCGTCATCAGTTTCGCCATGACCGCGCTGTTCCTGGTGGTGCTGCTCGCCTCCCGGGGCCTGACTGGCAC
>NZ_JBFTMK010001078.1:0-524 GCF_056396965.1 Pseudomonas sp. 05N434 | reverse complement strand
ATCATGAATGATCTCTTTCACTGATTCGATATTCGACGTCTCGATCACCGGCACGTCGTTTCTCAGCATCTTGCGAACACCATCTTCGCGTTTTGGTATCCCGGCGCTAAACAAGGAGACGGAAATACCTTGGCGTTTAAACTCGTTTGCCAGTCGAATCGGGAGAATTTCGGCACCGCCCGGATAGAAGCCGATGGTGGAAACCATCACGTTCGGCAGTCGGTCAGCCCTTGCACGAACAATCGAATCATGGTCGTACCAACGTAGAAACTCTTCTGCGGAGCCCCCGACATAGTGGTCATACAGCTTCTTGCTGGATTCCTCACAAGCCTCAAGCACCGACATCGGAACATTGTAGAGGGACTGGACCGTTTTGTTCGCCACCCCGAGCTCGCGATAAAAGACCTCTTTGCGATAAGTGGTGTTGGCAGTACTTGCATAATGTCGACGGAAATAGTTTGTACCCTCAGTGGAGTAAGCAATCTTTCCGCCACGCATGATGTGCAAATAGAAGACCCAGTCAC
>NZ_JBFTMK010001077.1:0-524 GCF_056396965.1 Pseudomonas sp. 05N434 | reverse complement strand
GGGTTAGCCTGAGCGGCCTTCACTTGCAGCTTGATGTAAGCGGTAATCTTCTTGGCCATGAGGCACTCCAATTACGGGTTCAAACGCCTCGAAAGGCTCCCCGGTTACTTGCGCGTTTATCCCAGTGACGACAAAACCCCACAGCCTAGGGCTGCGGGGTTGGGATGCTTGCTCAGCTAGACCTTTTCGACCTGACTGAACTCCAACTCTACCGGAGTAGAGCGACCGAAAATGAGCACCGCCACTTGGATCCGGCTCTTTTCGTAGTTAACCTCTTCAACCGTGCCGGTAAAATCGGCAAACGGCCCGTCGTTGACACGTACCGACTCACCCGGCTCGAACAACGTCTTCGGCTTCGGCTTGTCGCTACCATCAGCAACGCGACGCAGAATCGCTTCTGCTTCTTTATCTGTGATTGGTGCAGGCTTGTCGGCAGTACCACCGATGAAGCCCATCACCCGAGGAGTATCCTTGACCAAGTGCCAAGTACCCTCGTTCATGTCCATCTGAACCAGCACATAACC
>NZ_JBFTMK010001076.1:0-524 GCF_056396965.1 Pseudomonas sp. 05N434 | reverse complement strand
GCATGGATCTGATCGTTCAGGCCGCTCAGTTCCAGAAAATCACGATAAGCCTGAGCTGTCGTGGCAAAGCCACCTGGCACCGATACACCGGCGCCTGCAAGGTTACTGATCATCTCGCCCAGGGATGCGTTCTTGCCCCCCACATGCTCTACATCATGGACGCCGAGCTTATCGAGGGAAACTACGTACTCTACCAAGGTGATCTCTCCACTAACTGTGTTGGAAAAGCTCAGAAGCCGGCGACTCGGGGGAGCCTTTGCCGGCTGTATGGCCTGGACCTGGAAAATAAGTGAGAATGCGGGCATCGGTGGCCGACAAATCGCGCCTACTATATCCAAGAATCGTCACTAGCTTWAGGCCCAAGGTGCAAATGAAACGATCTGCTTTCTTTATCTCCGATGGCACCGGCATTACCGCCGAAACCCTCGGCCAAAGCCTGCTGGCGCAGTTCGAAAACATTACCTTCAGCAAAATCATACGACCGTACATCGACGACGCTGATAAAGCGCGGGCCATGGTACAAC
>NZ_JBFTMK010001075.1:0-524 GCF_056396965.1 Pseudomonas sp. 05N434 | reverse complement strand
GCGCTGTCCTGGTCGACGCTTTGACTCCACTGCATGTCCAGGGTGAAGCCCGGTAAACCATTGGGCGCTTCGCAGTGATTGAAGATCGCCTCATTGGCCAGCAATTGCTGGATGCGCCGGGGCAAGGTCAGGATGAAGTCGGTGCCGGTGATCATCTTCAGTGCCGCGCTGTAGCTGTTGGAGCGCGCGACAATCTGGCGTTTGTGGGCCTGTTGAGCCAGCCAGCCGTCAACCATGTTGGTGGTGGACGTCCAGGGCGTCGGGAACACATGCCGACGTTCAGTGAACGCTTGCAGGCTCAAGCGCGGCTCCAGCGGCGTGGCGCGTTTGTCGAAGACGCAGACCAGATCGTCCTCCAGTAGTCGTCTGGAGTTGAAGTCGGTGTGGCTTCGATGAAAGTTCGGGCCGAAACAGACCACCAGGTCGAGGCTGCCGTCGCGCAGTTCTTCGGCCGGGATGTCGGTTTCGAACTTGTGCATGTTGACCATCACCGGCAGGTCGGCGAAATCGAAGCTCTTCAACAG
>NZ_JBFTMK010001074.1:0-526 GCF_056396965.1 Pseudomonas sp. 05N434 | reverse complement strand
GCGGTACATCGTCCTGATCGTGCAGGGCAGGCTCTTCGCGATACAACCGATTCAAGTCGCCGACCAGCTTGCGCACACCCTGGTGTTCCGGATATTGCAGCAAGTACCAGTCCAGCTGCTGATCGTGATTCCACTCCCGCCACTGGCCGAACTCGCAGCCCATGAACAACAGTTTCTTGCCCGGATGGGTCCACATGAAACTCAGGTAAGCCCGCAGGTTGGCAAACTTCTGCCAACGGTCGCCGGGCATTTTGTCGATCAGCGAATGCTTGCCGTGTACCACTTCGTCGTGGGAAATCGGCAGGATGAAACGCTCGGACCAGGCATACACCAGGCCGAAACTCAGTTCGTTGTGATGATGGGCGCGGTACACCGGATCCTGCTGAATGTAATGCAGCGAATCGTGCATCCAGCCCATGTTCCACTTATAGGCAAAACCCAGCCCGCCCTGTTGCGTGCTCTGGCTGACACCCGGCCACGCCGTGGATTCTTCGGCAATCACCAGTGCGCCCGGTGCTTCCAGTGC
>NZ_JBFTMK010001073.1:0-527 GCF_056396965.1 Pseudomonas sp. 05N434 | reverse complement strand
GTGGAGGGGGTAGAGGCCGGGGTGGTTTCGGTGGCGGGGGTTTTGGCGGCGGTGGCGGGGGCTTCAGTGGCGGCGGGGGCAGTTTCGGCGGCGGTGGTTCGTCGGGCGGCTGGTGATGACACGGCGGGAAACACAACAACAATAGCGAGCAGGCATTCATAAACATGGCATTACTGACTGAACACGAACAACGCAAAGTCGCCGAGGCGATTGCCCGGGTCGAGCGCGACACCGACGCCGAACTGGTGACAGTGCTCGCGGCCCGCGCCGACGACTATGCGTATATCCCGCTGCTCTGGGCCAGCCTGTTGGCGCTGGTGGTGCCGGGTATCGTGCRTTACCTGACCGGTTGGCTGACCATGCACAGTCTGTTGCTGGTGCAATGGGTCAGCTTCATCGTGTTGTGCCTGGTGTTCCGGATTCCGAAAGTCACCACGCGCCTGATCCCGCGCTCGGTCCGTCACTGGCGTGCGTCGAACCTGGCGCGTCGGCAGTTCCTGGAGCAGAACCTGCACCACACCGTGGGC
>NZ_JBFTMK010001072.1:0-531 GCF_056396965.1 Pseudomonas sp. 05N434 | reverse complement strand
CCACGAGCGCAGGTATTGATCTGATTGGCGCAGGTTATGCCCTTGGCGCCGGTGTCTGCTGGGCGTTGTACATTCTGTTCGGCCAGAAGGCCGGTGCCGACAATGGCGTGCAGACCGCCGCATTGGGCGTGATGATTGCTGCACTGTTCGTAGCCCCCATCGGTATCGTCCATGCTGGTGCTGCGCTGCTGACACCCTCGCTGATTCCCGTGGCCATCGGGGTCGCGATTCTGTCCACTGCCCTGCCCTACACCCTGGAGATGGTCGCCCTCACACGGCTGCCGGCCCGGACCTTCGGCACATTGATGAGTATCGAGCCCGCGTTCGGTGCACTGTCCGGCCTGTTGTTCCTCCATGAATACCTTTCCCTGTCTCAGTGGATGGCAATCCTGTGCATCATTCTGGCGTCCGTCGGCGCAACCATGACCATGGGGAGCACCGCCAAGCCCGCAGTTGCGGCGGATTGATACGAGATTTGACGAGGGTCTAGTATTTACCGCTCATTTAGGCCATGTTTAGGCCACGTAACTC
>NZ_JBFTMK010001071.1:0-531 GCF_056396965.1 Pseudomonas sp. 05N434 | reverse complement strand
GTGCAACCGGTGCCGCGCCTGTGGCTGGCGAGCATCGAGTTCAGCGCCTTCGAACCGCGCAACGGAAAAATGCAGCGTTACATTCAGCATCGCGCGGCGCTGTCCTTCAGCTATCTGGACGAATACGTCAGCGGACAGAAAAACGCTGACATCCTGATTCGTCAGGAGACACAGACGCTGCGGATAAAACGTCACCCGGAAGTCGAACAGACCTACAGGGAGCAGCTGCGGATCCTCGGTTTCAAAGTCGCCACCCGACAAAGCAAGGCCTTGCCGGAAAGTGCCGGCGAACTCTACGAGATGGTCAACGACAGCGCCTGGCTGACCTTCACCCTCAATGAGCTGCCGAAGTTGCGCACCCAAGGCTGGGAGTTGCAGATCGACGAGGATTTCGGCTTCGACCTGACCGCCGTGGACGACTGGTACGCCACCGTCGAGCAGGCGCCGGAACGCGACTGGTTCGACCTGGAACTGGGGATCATCGTCAACGGCGAACGCCTGAGCCTGCTGCCGATCCTGTTGAACCTGATG
>NZ_JBFTMK010001070.1:0-532 GCF_056396965.1 Pseudomonas sp. 05N434 | reverse complement strand
CGTCAAAGGTGCTGTTGACCGTTGCCTGGAGGCTATTGAGCTGCTGGCACGTGAAGCTCGCTGGATGCGGATGTCCGATATCGCAGCCGAGCTGAGCTTGGAAAAGGGGCCTGCTCATCGAGTGCTTGCTCAGTTAGTCGAGCAAGGGTGGGCAGAACAGGATGAAGCCACCTCGCAATACCGCTTGACGCTGAAGCTGGCGCTGTTGGGGCAGCGCTATTTGCATGGAATTGGTTTGCCTGAGTTGGTCCAGCCGATCCTTGAGCAAGTGGCTGTTCAGTGCCAAGAGTTGGTGCGCCTGACGGTGGTCAACGAGGGCACCTTGTCTTGRCTGTCTTCGGCCCAAGGCGCTGCGCCAGGGCTTATGTATTCGCCAGCCATGGATAAGCCGATCAATCTCTACGCCACCGCCAATGGCAAAGCCTGGCTGGCCTCAATGCCGGATGAACTGGCCATTGAGCATGCGCTGCGTAGCGGCCTGGGGAGCCGGATGAACTGGCCATTGAGCATGCGCTGCGTAGCGGCCTGGGGA
>NZ_JBFTMK010001069.1:0-538 GCF_056396965.1 Pseudomonas sp. 05N434 | reverse complement strand
GCGCTGGATCGTGATCTGCAGAAGGTTGCGGTCTATGGGCGTGAAGGTCACACCGGTGCGCGTGAGCGTGAAACGATCGGCTTTGCCACTGTTCGCGGTGGTGATGTGGTCGGTGATCATACGGTGCTGTTCGCCTGCGAGGGCGAGCGACTGGAAATCACGCACAAGGCATCCAGTCGCATGACCTTCGCCAAGGGCGCGGTACGTGCAGCTTTGTGGCTGGACGGTCGTGAGCCAGGTCTCTACGACATGCAAGACGTGCTCGACCTGCGTTAAGATGCAGCCGAAACCGGGTTCAAACATAGCCTTTGAGCCCGGTTTTAAACCGCCAAGCGACGTCCTGTCGCATTCTCCGGCCTTTAGGGCTCATTGGCGGTAGACCAAAAATGCCTTTTTCTGTAAGCTACAGCTTTAGTGTGTCCACTAAAAGCGCGCAGAATAATTCGATGAAGAAGCGGGGTGACGTGTCCATACGTCACTCCGCTTTTTTACAACCTGCGATCGCCCTTTCAGGCTTTATTTACGGGAGGTCTTCTTG
>NZ_JBFTMK010001068.1:0-538 GCF_056396965.1 Pseudomonas sp. 05N434 | reverse complement strand
GTAAGAGGTCTACATCTAAGGGAGTCATGAAAGGATCTCGGCTGGGCTGGCGCTCAAACTGCACTCAGATTTGAAAGAGAAGTTTGAAACCGTAACGCCTGTCGGCGCACGCAATAAACCAAACATCGTTTGGGTGCTTTCAACTTCGGCATTGGATGACGTGTTCATGGAATCTACTCTCTTGTAATTGGAATATGCTGCTATTACACAGAACTCTCGATGAGCCACGATAGGTTTTACTGCAACGGTCGCACTTCGAATGTTCTGTATGTATTCGTTTAAATGGGTGAGATGAATGGTCATCTGCAAATGCAGGCGTAAATTTCAGCTTTCGCCTTTCGCAAAACCGAATAACCTTCGAGGGACTTGCACCAGCAACGAATAGCTAACCTGCGTCGAACACTCCAGGGCTTGCAACTGATCGACTACGGTGCTGAAACCGATGCTTTGCTCATGCTGCGTATGCGGCCAGTCGCTGCCCCACACCAACTGGCGAAGGCCGAAACTTTGTTCCAGCAGCGGTAATGCCATTCGAGCG
>NZ_JBFTMK010001067.1:0-539 GCF_056396965.1 Pseudomonas sp. 05N434 | reverse complement strand
CATCAGCCCGGTGCAATGGGCGGTGATGAACTCGGCGCGTTCTTTGGCCGTTTTCAGTTTCTTCATCGCTTTGGTCGCGCGCAGCACCGGCATTTCCAGGGTCAGCGAGGTCATGCTGCGGCCCGCCACGTTGAGTGGTTGCAGCAGTTGCACTTGATCGGGGTCTACCGATTGTTCGCCCTGCGCTTGCTGTTCCAGAAAGTACGAAGCAGGGCGAGTCGACATCTCATGCACGTACTGCGCGATGCTCACGTAGTCCGGGCGTTTGAGCTGGTCCAGTTCCTTGACCGACAACCCCGTGGCCAACTTGGCCAGCTCGAAGAACTGATCGTCCTCATCATCGCCGGCACGGGCCAGGGCCTCTTTCTGCGCGGCGTAGTACAACGGTTTGAGTTGGATCTGCTCGATCTCGGCTCCGTCATCACCGGTAATCGGCGACAACAGGACATGCTTGGGAGGCATCCAGGACATGTAAGTAATTCCTTGGTGATTCATGAAAGGGTGCTGCACAGGAAACTGTTCGCCACAATCCTTGTGGG
>NZ_JBFTMK010001066.1:0-545 GCF_056396965.1 Pseudomonas sp. 05N434 | reverse complement strand
GCCCTACATTGCCTTGCAACTCAAGGGCATCGTGCTGGGTGTAAACCTGTTGATCGGCGCCGGCGCCGACGCCATGGGCACGCGCGCGCAGGACACGGCGCTGATCGTCTCCCTGGTACTGGCGCTGTTCACCATCGTTTTCGGTACCCGCAACCTCGACGCCACGGAACACCACCGCGGCATGGTGCTGGCGATTGCCTTTGAATCGCTGGTCAAGCTGTTCGCTTTTCTCGCGGTCGGCGCGTTCGTGACCTACGGCCTGTACGACGGTTTCGACGACCTGTTCGACCAGGCCATGCTCGCCCCGCGCCTGGAAGAGTACTGGAAGGAAACCATCAACTGGCCGTCCATGGTGGTGCAGACCGGTGTGGCGATGATGGCGATCATCTGCCTGCCCCGGCAGTTCCACGTGACCGTGGTGGAAAACATCGACCCCCAGGATTTACGCCTGGCCAAGTGGGTGTTCCCGACGTATCTGGCGCTGGCCGCGCTTTTTGTGGTGCCGATTGCACTGGCCGGTCAGATGTTGCTACCCAGTTCGGTGC
>NZ_JBFTMK010001065.1:0-548 GCF_056396965.1 Pseudomonas sp. 05N434 | reverse complement strand
CACAAAACCCCATGAGCGATCATGGGGTTTTTTGTGGGTGGATCTTTTAATTTACAACGGTGCCGGCTGAATGATCTCGACCCAGTAACCATCCGGGTCCTTGATGAACGCCAGGCTCTTCATACGACCGTCGTTCAGGCGTTTCTGGAAATCGCAGCCCAGCGCTTCAAAACGTTCGCACGCGGCGCGGACGTCCGGCACCGAAATGCAGATATGGCCGAAGCCGCGCGGGTCGGTGTTGCCGTTGTGGTAGGCGAAATCCGCGTCGTTCTCGGTGCCGTGGTTGTGGGTCAGTTCGAGAATGCCGGGGATCGATTTCATCCACTCGGTGCGGGCAGCGGCATCGGCCGGGATCTGGTTTTTATCGACCAGCGCCAGGAAGTACAGGCTGAACTCGGCTTCCGGGAAATCACGCTTTTCCACCAGCGAGAAACCCAGGACGCGGGTGTAGAAATCCAGGGACCGGGTGATGTCCTTGACCCGCAGCATGGTGTGGTTGAAGACGAACTTCTGGGTGGCGGTGTCAGGTTGGGCGGTCACACCAGAAA
>NZ_JBFTMK010001064.1:0-549 GCF_056396965.1 Pseudomonas sp. 05N434 | reverse complement strand
GTGCTAGGCACCATGGTGGCCCTGACCTCCATCGGCGCTGGCGCCCTGGGCACCGTTGCGCTGTTCATTCTGTATCCGCTGCTGCCCACTCGTCGCCTGGTCGGCACCGAAATCGCCCACGCGGTGCCCCTGACCCTGGTCGCCGGCCTGGGCCACGCGAGCATGGGCAATATGGATTGGCACGTCCTGGGCTTCTTGCTGGTCGGTTCGCTGCCAGGGATTTACCTGGGCAGCCATTTGACCGGGCGCATCTCCGACGAACTGCTGCGTCCGTGCCTGGCCACGATGCTGGTGCTGATCGGCTATAAACTGGCGTTCTGATCCGATACCGCTTCCCGAGTAAAAATCTCCAGCAGATGCCCGTCCGGGTCATCGAAATACACCCGCCGGCCACCGGCGTAATCGTTGATCTCGTTGGGCCGCTGCTTACCGGGGTCGGCCCACCACGGCTGCTTGATCGCCTGCAGGCGAGCGAAGGCCGCATCGAAGTCGTCGTCTCCAATCAAGAACGCATAGTGCTGGGACGCGATGGGCGGGTCGTTGTTGTAG
>NZ_JBFTMK010001063.1:0-550 GCF_056396965.1 Pseudomonas sp. 05N434 | reverse complement strand
GAGACACCGTCTCCGCTCCCGCCGCCCACCCTCTGAAATCTAATAAAGCTAGTGATACACCCACCGCAAACACCGTGACATCGAGTGACAACACTGTCAGTCAGAACTCAAGCCAGGCTGCGACTGAAAACAAGAAAGACGATAGTAATTCAAGCGAAATAGCTAGTTCATCGGAGCGCTTGAAGGATGGGACCATTAAAAACGATGAGCCCAATGATGACAGCAGTGGATATATAGCCACCCCGGAAAACCATCAACCTCAAATCGATGTATCGGCAGAGCAAGAAAGAGCATTGGATGAATGTTTGAAGAAGGAAAAAGAAAAGTTACAGGGAGCGACTGACAATGCCGCATCACGTACCGGATATACAACCGTGTCGGGACTCTATCAACCTCAAAACAAGATATTAGCAGTGCAAGAAAGAGCAATGGATGAATGTTTGAAGAAGGCAAAGGCAAAGTTACGGTGAGCGACTGGCAATGCTACTTCACGTACCGGATATACAGTCGCGTCGGGACGGCAGCAGAAGAAATCGCGCAGGCGTTAAGC
>NZ_JBFTMK010001062.1:0-554 GCF_056396965.1 Pseudomonas sp. 05N434 | reverse complement strand
GAGTAGTGCTTGGCCCCGGTGTTTGTGGGCGGCGGAGAAAAACTAATGCATGAATAAAGTGTCGGGCAAGTGTTTTTTTAATTAATTGAAAGTTTAACTTTTTCGAGTGCGACAAGTTTCAATAAGACTTTTATATAAAGTTTTATTTGGGCGTAGTTGCTCCTTTCGGCGTATATAAGCCAAAATTCAAATAAAGAGTGAATGCCTCACTCGAAGCAACTTTCTACTTAGGTCATTGATGTGATCTGAGGGGGTGGAAGTTGGCTGGGAGCGACGCCGGTTCTTCCTTTCCCGTGACAAGACTCCTTCCGTTGGTTCTTGTGGTGCGGGTGACTGCTCCGGGGTGCGGTGCGTCGCCCGTCATTATTCGTTGGCAGCTCAAGAGTGAGCGTAATTCACGGCGCTCGCTATCACCCCTGCATGATCTGATAGGTGCAATTATCGGGCTCGTGGGTGACAGGGCTTTGGGAGTGGGCATGAAGTCGCTGCACACCGGCGCGGTGTGGGCGAAAGGGGGATTTGTAAGCAGATTTGTTCGTCGAGCAGTCCAGGGG
>NZ_JBFTMK010001061.1:0-557 GCF_056396965.1 Pseudomonas sp. 05N434 | reverse complement strand
ACAAACTGGACGACGTGATCCTCGACCGCAAAGAAGCGACCCTGTCCTTCATCAGCGGCGACTCCTACACGTTCATGGACACCACTGACTACACCATGTACGAGCTGAACGCTGAAGACATCGAAGCCGTTCTGCCTTTCGTTGAAGAAGGCATGACCGATGTTTGCGAAGCGATCTTCTTCGAAGAGCGTCTGGTTTCCGTAGAACTGCCGACCACTATCGTGCGTCAGGTTGACTACACCGAAGGCTCCGCTCGCGGTGATACTTCCGGCAAGGTGATGAAGCCTGCCAAACTGAAGAACGGTACCGAGCTGTCGGTTGCTGACTTCATCGAAATCGGCGACATGATCGAGATCGATACCCGCGAAGGCGGTTCCTACAAAGGCCGTGCTAAATAAGCACCGCTTGAGGAATGAAAAAGCCCGACCATTGAGTCGGGCTTTTTTGTGGGCGAATGATCAAGATCAGTGATTAAACGGCAACGTGCAGGCGCACATCGACGTTGCCACGCGTGGCGTTGGAGTACGGGCAGACCTGGTGGGCGGCGTCGACCAGGC
>NZ_JBFTMK010001060.1:0-567 GCF_056396965.1 Pseudomonas sp. 05N434 | reverse complement strand
TATCGACCCGGACACCACCGCTTTTGCGGCTGCTGGAGTGGATGAACTGGTTGTCACCCACGTAGATCCCGGCGTGACTGACACGACCGCGACGGCCATTGGTGGCGAAGAACAGCAGGTCACCCGGCTTGAGGGCGCTGCGAGCCACCAGCGGAGCGTCAACGTTGATCATTTCGCGAGTGGAGCGCGGCAGGTTCATGCCAGCCTCTTCACGAAACAGATAACCGATGAAGCCGCTGCAGTCGAAGCCTGCCTCGGAGGTGCCGCCGAAACGGTAACGGGTACCGATCAGGGACATGCCACGTTCGAGGATGCTGTCAGCCAGAACCGGAAGCTGATACGACTTGCCCCCGGCGAAGTCTGCCAGTTCTTTATTGGTTGCTAGCTCTTCCTGGAAAAGAACGGAAGAAGACTGCGCGGTAACTGAATTTGAAACCTGATGCTGTGGCTCTTGCTGGGACACTGGAGAGTGAGCAGCGCAACCGAACAACAGGGTGACGAGTGCGAGAGGCACGAGGGGTGCGAAGCGATTTAGCATGGGCACGACCGTGGCTGATAGTTGTAAAG
>NZ_JBFTMK010001059.1:0-567 GCF_056396965.1 Pseudomonas sp. 05N434 | reverse complement strand
ATCATTACCCAACAAATGATCATCTATATATTGCAATTTTTGCTGATTAGAGAAAACGGGGCCCGACCACGTTTTTCAGATCATTATTGAATCGTGGTCGGGCCCCACTTCATTTCTTTACAGATAATTATTGAAGCGTGGTCTGTCCCCATTTCATGCGATAAATGTAATATGTGTATGCTTTTTCGTTCGCAACAACCATTAACACAAGTACCATTCGGGACAGATTTATTTATCGAAAGTTAAATCCATCTCACAAATAAATCCGCCCCCTTTACGCCTGTTAAGAGCATTAGCGCGTATCACAGCTCGGCCCACTGAGCGCTTCACCGTCAATCTTAAACTTACATACCTCAGTAATGTCTGCGCCCTGTGTTAGAGACATAAGAGTTAGAGTGAATAAAAGTTCATTATTGGAAAACTCTCCTTTTTCCAGCACAACCTCCGAGAAATCGGTGTTGAAGCCTTTTCCAGAAATACTGCAAAAATCCATTGAGTTACTGGCAGCACCTTTGCCACCTGGCTTTAGGACCTGAACTTTTATGCAAGGGCTGCCCAGCGACTGAT
>NZ_JBFTMK010001058.1:0-568 GCF_056396965.1 Pseudomonas sp. 05N434 | reverse complement strand
GAGTAACCATTTTATGCCTCGCTCCTCATCTGGTCCAATGCGCCCAAGATAAATTGAGTGTCATTTAAAGTGTGCTTGGCTCGAACGTCAGCTCTAGTGTCTGATGGGCCTTTAAAGTTTTGAGCCGCGGCACCATCCATGAGCAATGCTTCCTGTGCCCCAGCATTGCCAGAGATAATTGTACGTGCTAGCTCACCCACATCTTTTTTAAGAAGCTTCATCGTGAATCGGCTTCCGTTTTTTTTGAAAACCTGCACCACTTGGCGCTTTTCTAGTTCTCTATAATCCTCTCCGATAGCGGTTGCGCCATATCTACCGCCAACCTCCTCTCCTGAAATCAATTTTCTAATGAGTGCATCTGGAAAGGAAATATGACCTCTGGATGCTACACTACGAGTCATTCCATACGTTAAGGATGCTAAGAGAGCTTTAGCATCGTCAATCGGGTCGTCTTCAAAAGGGCGACCAAACTTTTGAAAAGAATTTGGCGATGTGAGGTAGCCAATGGCTTCAGTGTTGTTGCTTACCTCAAGTCTGTCCAATAGTCCGATGCCGATTAGCCTCTTAT
>NZ_JBFTMK010001057.1:0-572 GCF_056396965.1 Pseudomonas sp. 05N434 | reverse complement strand
CAGATTTATATCACCCATTGGCTCAGGGCATGCTCTGTTAAATCCGGTCATCGATTGCTCTTGTAGCAGCTGCTACGGGAGTGCGTCGTGGCAGCTCAAAGGCATAAACACTTGCAGGCGCTACATCGGTAATTTGTATTCAAATGCCAGCTTTATAATATTTTACCGATCCAGGGGTGATCCCTAGTCTTGACCCAAGAAATGGCAGGCCACAACCGACCTGATTCCAACTTCGATGGGTATAGAGATGACCACTGAAAAAACAAAAATAGATACGCTGATTGTGGGCGCCGGTCAGGCTGGCGTGGCCATGAGTGAACACCTGAGCAAACTCGGCGTGCCTCACCTCGTACTGGAGCGCAGCCGCATCGCCGAGCGCTGGCGCAGCGGTCGTTGGGATTCGCTGGTGGCCAACGGCCCGGCCTGGCACGATCGGTTTCCGGGCCTTGAGTTCGACGATCTCAGCCCCGACAGCTTTGCCCCGAAAGAACGGGTGGCGGATTATTTCGAAGCCTACGCGAAGAAGTTCAACGCCCCCATCCGCACCGGCGTGGACGTGAAGAAAGTCGAGC
>NZ_JBFTMK010001056.1:0-572 GCF_056396965.1 Pseudomonas sp. 05N434 | reverse complement strand
TTCCGTACCTGGTTGCTGGACCAGATCTAAACGAGCGCGAAGAACAGGCTGTCCACTTTTGCTCTTCTATGATGTCCATCAGTTRCGCGCGCAACTGCRGGATTTTTGATGCRTTGGTGGCAAGGGAATTGAGGAATCSATGACTGACCGCGAACAACTCCATCGAGATGGCTTTGCGCTGCTCCGTCGAGCGATCCCAGCCGAGTGGCTGGGTGACCTTCGTGCCGTGTTCGATGCGGGCGTGAAGCCGGCGGACCAATGGCCAGTGCCGCGTGGCATGGATTGGCGCCATTCGCTGCTGGATTCTGATTCGAAGATTCAGGCGGTGTGTCGTCTGCCGGAGCTGCTGGCGGTGGTGGGTGAATTGATCGAAGAGCGGTTTTTCCTCTCGCAGGTGGAGGGTCGCGAGCCCCTTGCAGGTGGCGGTCATCAGCAGCTGCACCGCGACTTGTCGGTCCAACGGCCAGGCGACATTGTGAACGCTATTGCTTACTTCGACGATTATGGCCCCGAGAACGGCGCAACACGTATCGTTCCCGGCAGCCATCGCCCTGACCAGGAAGCGCCGCCAT
>NZ_JBFTMK010001055.1:0-573 GCF_056396965.1 Pseudomonas sp. 05N434 | reverse complement strand
ACATGGCGATCACCGATACGCTGATCCATGAGCTGGACGTGTTGCGCTGGTTGCTCGACGACGACTATGTGTCGGTRCAAGTGGTGTTCCCGCGCAAGACCAGCAARGCCCACGCCCAYYTGAAAGACCCGCAGATCGTGTTGCTGGAAACCGCCAAGGGCACGCGCATCGACGTGGAAGTGTTCGTCAACTGCCAGTACGGCTACGACATCCAGTGCGAAGTGGTAGGGGAGACGGGCATCGCCAAACTGCCGGAGCCGTCGCAGGTTCAACTGCGCAGCGGAGCGAAACTGTCCAATGCGATTCTGATGGACTGGAAGGACCGGTTCATCGCCGCGTACGACGTCGAGTTGCAGGCGTTCATCGATGGCGTGCGCGCCGGGCAGGTCGGCGGGCCATCGGCGTGGGACGGTTTCGCCGCCGCCGTCGCTGCGGATGCCTGCATCGAGGCGCAGAACAGCGGCCAGATTGTCAAAGTCGGCCTGCCAGACCGCCCACGCTTCTACGGTTAACCACTGACCCCTGTAGGAGCGAGGCTTGCCCGCGAAGACGTCGACACATTCAACATTGATG
>NZ_JBFTMK010001054.1:0-574 GCF_056396965.1 Pseudomonas sp. 05N434 | reverse complement strand
AAACAAGACAAAGCACATCGCCCAATCACTGAGCACTGCCAAACCCACTAACACTTAGGACTTACGGTGCCATTATGAAAAAGCTACTAGTTGCTTCCCTTTCATTTCTATCACTGATAACTTCCACCACACATGCTATTGACGTCGGAGTCTACTATTACCCTGGGTGGAAAAGGCCGGATGTAGATGGCTGGGCGAAAATCAAAGCGCACCCCGAACGTGAACCGCTTCTGGGATGGTACACAGAGGGGTCGGATGAGGTGACGAGAAGGCACCTGCAATGGATGGAAAAATACGGGATAAATTTCATTGCCTATGATTGGTATTGGGACCAAGGAACAGGTGTAAAAAACCGCACCTACGCTATAGACTCATACATAAAAAATGCTAAGGACTACAACGTAGATTTTGCTCTACTATGGGCAAACCATACGAACACTCCAGAAAGTTTGTCACAGTTCGATGAAATAGTTAATTACTGGATACTTAACTATTTCAAAAATCCAAAATACAAAAAAATTGACGGCAAACCTGTAGTATATTTATTTTCCTCAGACATGCTTAGTAGAGACTC
>NZ_JBFTMK010001053.1:0-574 GCF_056396965.1 Pseudomonas sp. 05N434 | reverse complement strand
CTTCATGCCCAGGTCCGCCAGAATGGCCGACATATTGGCGATGGTTTGCTCCAGCGGCAGATCCTTGCCCGCAATGTAAGTGTTCGCCTCTGAATGAGAAGCAGGCATCAGCAACGCCTGGGCGTCGGCGTCGAGGTTGTCCACCTCTTCGATCACAAACTCAGGCCCGGCTTGCACCACTTTTTTCACAGTGCAACGGTCGATGGAGCGCAGGATGCCCTGGCGGTCCTTGTCGGAGATGTCTGCCGGCAACTCGACCTGGATCTTGAAAATCTGGTTGTAGCGGTTTTCCGGGTCAACAATATTGTTCTGCGACAGGCGGATGTTATCCGTGGGGATATTGCGCGTGTTGCAGTACAACTTCACAAAATACGCCGCACACAGCGCCGACGAAGCCAGGAAGTAGTCGAACGGACCCGGTGCCGAGCCATCGCCCTTGTAGCGGATAGGTTGATCGGCCACCACCGTGAAGTCATCGAACTTGGCTTCAAGTCGCAGGTTGTCGAGAAAGTTGACCTTGATTTCCATGGGGGATTACCAGAATAACGGCTAAACGAATGGCCGCCATTATCCG
>NZ_JBFTMK010001052.1:0-574 GCF_056396965.1 Pseudomonas sp. 05N434 | reverse complement strand
GGGCCAACGGGGTGCTGACCAAGTTCTCCTCGCCAGAACTGACCAAGTGCCTGATCGAGGCGGCCAGGGTCGTCGCCGAACAAGGTCACTGAGTGTGGCCGAGGACTTTTGTTTTCTGATGCGGCGCAACCTCGCCGAGGGTGTGCCGCCTTTCACTTGGCCAAACGACATTGAGTTGACCGAGTACCGTCCCGAACTCGCCGAAGCCGTTCATCACTTGATGGAACTGGGTTATCGGGAAGGCGGCGGTCGCGTGCCGGCGCTGGAAGTCTGGCAACAGCGTTTCGAAACCGATCCTGAATACGATCCTACCCTGTGCTTCATCGCTCTGGATGCCGAAGGCATCGTCGGCGTCGCCCAGTGCTGGACCAGTGCCTACATCAAGGACTTGGTGGTGCACCCGCGTGCTCGAGGCCTCGGACTTGGCCGTGCGCTGCTGCTCCATGCTTTCAAGGTGTTTGCGCAGCGCCGCGAAGGTTTTGTGGATTTGAAGGTGCGGGAAGACAACCTTCGGGCGCGGGGTTTGTATGAAAGTGCCGGGATGTATGTGGTCCGCCGGGAGCTGGTTCCAGTC
>NZ_JBFTMK010001051.1:0-575 GCF_056396965.1 Pseudomonas sp. 05N434 | reverse complement strand
GGTCTGGCGCGACCTGGCCGAACGGCAACGGCAGGTATTGGTCGGCTCGCAATTGCTCAAGGTCGACGGGCGCTGGGAACAGGTGGGCGAGGTGCGGCACCTGATTGCCGGACGCTTGAGCGACCTGAGTTCATTGCTCGACGGTATCCATGTGCGCAGTCGGGATTTCCACTGAGCCTTGGCGGTGGATATGTCACCTGCGCAGGAGCAGCTTGTCGCAGGGGCCGGTCGAGAATCAGCTATACCTCAATGAAACCATTGGCGTCGGCAGTGCTCGAAACAAACGGGCAGGCACCGTCTCCTCATGCTGTTGCACTGCCTGAAAACATGTCATTCACAAGACATAGGCCAGTCGATGCAGTTTCTAGACAATAGCCACGGTTGTACCGGTTGGAGCGGCGAAATGGCCGAACGCATTCGTGCGTTCGACTGGAGCCTGACCGAACTCGGACGCATCGACACCTGGCCCGGGAGTCTGTGCAGCGCGGTGCAGTTACTGCTCGCTTCACCGCTGCCGATGGTGATGCTGTGGGGCCGCCCCGGTTACATGATCTATAACGACGCCTACTCAAGAT
>NZ_JBFTMK010001050.1:0-576 GCF_056396965.1 Pseudomonas sp. 05N434 | reverse complement strand
GCCGCCAGAACCGTTGATGATGTAGACATCATCACCCGCGCCCCCATCAAGGGTCACGGTGCTCAGGTCAACGTTGAACGTGTCGTTGAACCCCGTACCGATGACCTTTTCGATGTTGACCAGGGTGTCGCCTTGCGCGTCACCACCRATKCCGGGGCGCCCGCCGCCGGTACGGATATCGACGTTGATCGCTTCGGCAGACGTCGAGTAGTCGACCGTGTCGATCCCCGCGCCSCCGTCGAAGCCCATCACCCGATCATCGGCGACAAAGGTGTCGTTGTAGCTGGAGCCACGGATCATTTCGATGTCGGTGAAGGTGTCRCCTGCCGCGATCCCGGAGTGCACGCCAGTTTTCAGGTTGAGGTTCACCGCCACGGTGCTGTCGGTGTAGCCGACAGTGTCCATACCGGCGCCGCCRAARAACTGRTCTGCACCGCCGCCACCAAACAGCACGTCATTACCGGCACCGCCGCTGATGATGTTGTCGCTGGCGTTGCCGTAACCGGTAAAGGCTGCCGCCCCGGTATACGTCAGGCGCTCAACGTTGGCCGCCATGGAGAAAGTGGCGTAGCTGGT
>NZ_JBFTMK010001049.1:0-580 GCF_056396965.1 Pseudomonas sp. 05N434 | reverse complement strand
GGCAGCAACCTGTCCAAAAAGCGTCATTGATCCTGAAGGTCAGCTGAAAAAGCCCGGCTTAATGCCGGGCTTTTTCGTTTTGGAACGTTTCTGCATCATGTGGCTCAAATCTCATACAGTCGGTATTGGTTTTCTGTATAACAGACCCAGATACAGGCTGATGCCTATCCGCGGCACGTTCTTCCCCCCAATGCGGAAATTAGAGGTGCATATCATGCGTTTCATGCGTTTGACATTGTCCACGATGTTTTTGGGGCTTTTGGTCGCTCAGGGCGCAATGGCGGGCGGCAACGGTGACGCTGCAGTCGGCGGTGGTCTTGGCGGTGTGTTGGGCAACGTAGTCGGCGGGCAGTTGGGCGGCAGCACCGGGGCCGCGGTGGGCGCTGGCGTCGGCGGTGCGGCAGGCAGTGCGGTCGGTGCGCGCAAGGGCAGTCGCACAGAAGCGGCCGTTGGCGGTGGTCTCGGCGCGGCGGGCGGTTCGGTGATCGGCAACAGCCTGGGTGGCTCCACGGGTTCGGCCATTGGCGCAGGCCTGGGCGGCGCAGCCGGTGGCGCGGTGGGCAGCAACATGGGTGATGAC
>NZ_JBFTMK010001048.1:0-581 GCF_056396965.1 Pseudomonas sp. 05N434 | reverse complement strand
ATCCAGCTCACCGACAATCAGCGCTTCATCAAGACCGGCCTGGGCGATACGGCTGCCATCCGGCGCGGCGATGCTGCTCTGGCCGCAATACTGGATCTCGCCCTCGCTCCCACAGTAGTTGGCGTAAGCCACATAACACTGGTTTTCGAAGGCCCGGGCGCGGACGGTGACGTCGGCGATGAAATCGTAGGGAATCATGTTCGCCGTCGGCACCAGGATCAGCTCGGCACCGGCCAACGCCAGACGCCGGGCGTTTTCCGGGAACTCCAGGTCGTAGCAGATCAAAAAGCCAAGCTTCCAGCCATTGAGTTCAACCAACGGAAACTCATCCGGCCCGGGGCTGAACATCGAGTGATCGAGGTCACCGAACAGATGAGTCTTGCGGTAGTTGCACAGCCGCTCGCCATGGGCGTCGATCAACTGCACGGCGTTGTAGATCTGCCCATCCTCGGTACGCTCGGGGTAGCCATACAGAATGGCGATCCCGGCTGCCTTGGCGATGCGCGCGATTTGCTGCGCCGATTCACCGTTGTGCACCTCCGCCAGCACGCTGACGGCGTCTATGCCACGGCGTCTATGCC
>NZ_JBFTMK010001047.1:0-585 GCF_056396965.1 Pseudomonas sp. 05N434 | reverse complement strand
GTCCAGCTTCGACCGTCGCGTCACATCAATTGTCAGACTTCCGTCTGTTCCGCCATTCCCAAGGCGTCATCGACTCTATTCCCAGACTAGCGACGATAGTAGCGGTGATCGTCCTCGTAGCGGTGCCGCATGGGCCGATCATCGTGGCGCTCCCAATAACGATGGCGTTCAGCTTCTCGACGGGCTTGCTCTCTGCGCCACTGTTCTCTACGCCATTCGTCTCGGCGCCAATCGTCTCTACGATCGTGCCAACGGCCGTCATGCCAGTATCGGTCGTCATGGGCCAGCAAGGGGCCTGGCTGTTTGCCGGCCGTACTGGCCAAGGTTGGCCAAGGGTTACCGGCGGCCTCGACCGGAGCCTGAACGGCTGCCATTTCAGTTGCGAAAACAGGGGTTGAGGTCTTCATTTGTGTTGCTGATGCGGAGCCCATTGCCGCGAACGCGAACAGGCCGAAGAGCACCATCCGTGGGTCATGGAATTTCATGAGCGAAGACAACCTCTGATTGACAATGGACGTGTGGCCATCTGACTGCGGGAAGCCTGCGAGGTCGCGCTTACCGAAGATGTGCCTGTCCACATAGACC
>NZ_JBFTMK010001046.1:0-586 GCF_056396965.1 Pseudomonas sp. 05N434 | reverse complement strand
ACTCGCGTAAAGGCCTGCAATTGCTGGTCGACGGTGCCGAGCCGGAAGCGATCCGCAGCATTCTGGAAGTGGATTTCTACACCCAGGAAAGCCGCGACATCGAAGCCGCCAAGGTCTTTGAAAGCATGGGCGGCTACGCGCCGACCATCGGTATCATCGGTGCGGTGATGGGCCTGATCCACGTCATGGGCAACCTGGGCGACCCATCGCAACTGGGCAGTGGCATCGCCGTCGCCTTCGTCGCTACCATCTACGGCGTGGCCAGTGCCAACCTGGTGCTGTTGCCGATTGCCGCCAAGCTCAAGTCCATCGCGTTACGGCAGTCGCGCTATCGCGAAATGTTGCTGGAAGGGATCCTGTCGATCGCCGAAGGTGAAAACCCTCGCTCTATTGAGTTGAAGCTTCAGGGCTTCATGGATTGATGGGGGAAATGGATCATGGCTCGTCGCAGGCAACATGAAGAACATGTGAACCATGAACGTTGGCTGGTTTCCTACGCCGACTTCATCACCTTGCTGTTCGCGTTCTTCGTGGTGATGTACTCGATCTCGTCGATCAACGAAGGCAAGTACAAGATCATTTCCGA
>NZ_JBFTMK010001045.1:0-589 GCF_056396965.1 Pseudomonas sp. 05N434 | reverse complement strand
TCCCATCGTCGTTACGCTGGTATCGGTGACATCATCAAAGTTACCGTGAAGGAAGCAATTCCTCGCGGTAAGGTGAAAAAAGGCCAAGTGATGACTGCTGTTGTAGTCCGCACTCGTCACGGCGTTCGCCGTGCAGATGGCTCCATTATCCGCTTTGATGGCAACGCTGCTGTTCTTCTGAACAACAAGCAAGAGCCGATCGGCACCCGTATCTTTGGGCCAGTGACCCGTGAACTTCGTACTGAGAAGTTCATGAAGATCGTCTCGCTCGCCCCAGAAGTGCTGTAAGGAGATCCGACATGCAAAAGATTCGTCGTGACGACGAGATCATCGTGATCGCCGGCAAAGACAAAGGTAAGCGCGGTAAGGTGCTGAAGGTTCTTGCTGATGACCGTCTGGTCGTTGGTGGTCTGAACCTGGTCAAGCGTCATACCAAGCCTAACCCGATGTCGGGCGTACAGGGCGGTATCGTCGAGAAAGAAGCGCCACTGCACGCTTCCAACGTCGCCATCTTCAACGGCGAAACCAACAAGGCTGACCGCGTTGGTTTCAAAGTAGAAGACGGTAAGAAAATTCGTGTCTTCAAGTC
>NZ_JBFTMK010001044.1:0-594 GCF_056396965.1 Pseudomonas sp. 05N434 | reverse complement strand
GCCCACAAACAAGATGGTGACTGGTTAAAGGTTATATCAGACTCAAAATCAGCTATCGTAAGTCAGCCAGGTTTTGCGGCGTTCAACAAAATCATGATAGCTTTCCGTTTCTTTGCCGAGCGCGCTGAAGTTAGAGCGCAACATCAAGAGCAAACAATAAGATGCGCACTCTTAATCGCATCATTAGCAAGCATTGCACTTGATGGCGCGCTGGAGAAACTAACCTTCGAGGATCGCCATCGTCGATACGAGGGTATAAAAGATGGCGTAACTTACGGAAATACGAACGGAAAATTCAAGCAGAGTATCGATGTAGCACTGAATGTAATATCTGAAAGCATTAGCAACGGCAAAACCATCGCCGCGCAAGCTAAAGAGAAAATTGACGAAAAACTTTCTCAAATAAGAGCAAACGTTATAGCTGAATATTTTGCTCGAGAACATAACTCACAAGCATTATTTTCAGTTGCGAAAGAGTTTGATGTTGCTGCTCACTCTTTGAACCCTGACGCGATGTGGGACATGTCCATAGAGGCACGATCAGAACAAGGCATATTTGCTGACTATTCGCAGGAAAAGCGCTCGGTTCACCCG
>NZ_JBFTMK010001043.1:0-600 GCF_056396965.1 Pseudomonas sp. 05N434 | reverse complement strand
ATCTTCCCCATGCTCCAGCAAAAGCGGGCGCGCCTCACAACGCTGTCGGACATGGGCGTAGGACGCCGAATGACCGTTACGTGCGGTAATGATGTAACCCTTGCCGGCGAAGATATGCGTCTCGATGAACTGCAATTTGCCTTCATGGCGGATCGGCGAATACGTGACGATGAACAGCGCATCGCCGAACGTTTCCAGCTTCGGTCGGCTGTGTTTTTCCAGGGCGTCTTCGATGGCCAGTTCGTGCAGGTTGAACTGGCGTTGCAGGTTGAACAGCTCCTGCGCATTGGGCTCTTCGAGGCCGATCCACACAAAGTGGCCAGGCTTGGCAGCCCAGGCAGCGCCTTCGTCGAGGGTGATGTTGGTGACTTTCTTACCGGCGCTGTAAACCGCAGCAGCAACGACTCTACCCATGATGATTCACTTCTTATCGGTCGCTTTCTATTGGTAAAGACTGGCGGTGCCAGGCAGGTTTCAGCTTAACCTTGTCTACTGCTTGAGAGTCAGCAAAATCGGTAGAGTTCGCAGGCAAAAGAAAACCCGCACAGGGCGGGTTTCATTCAGGCGGCTTGCAGCTGCCGATCCATCGAGTCGATGCAC
>NZ_JBFTMK010001042.1:0-600 GCF_056396965.1 Pseudomonas sp. 05N434 | reverse complement strand
ACAAGGGCCAGTACCGCATCAGCGTCAAGCGCGAAACCGGTGGCCGCGCCTCCAACCATTTGCACGATCAACTGCACGTCGGCGCGAGCATCATGCTGTTCCCGCCAGCGGGCGACTTCACCCTGACCGCCAGCGACAAACCATTGGTGCTGATCAGTGGCGGTGTCGGCATCACCCCRACGCTGGCAATGCTCGAAGCGGCGCTGGCGACCGAGCGGCCGGTGCATTTTATTCACTGTGCGCGCAACGGCAGCGTGCATGCCTTCCGCGACTGGATCGACGGGCTGGCCGAGCGTCATCCGCAGCTCAAGCGTTTCTATTGCTACGCCGAAGACGATGGCGTCAGCCCGGCGGCGGACAAGGTTGGCCTGCTGAGCCAGGAGCAACTCGGCGAGTGGTTGCCGCAGCAACGCGATGTGGATGCTTACTTCCTGGGGCCTAAAGGCTTCATGGCGGCGATCAAGCGTCACCTCAAGGCCTTGGGTGTGCCGGAGAAGCAAAGCCGTTACGAGTTCTTCGGGCCGGCTGCGGCGTTGGAGTAAGCAGTTGCGGCGACTCGGTCGGGGGACCGAGTCGCTTTCTTCACGGGCAAGCTTCACC
>NZ_JBFTMK010001041.1:0-601 GCF_056396965.1 Pseudomonas sp. 05N434 | reverse complement strand
AGCTTGTCGATTTCCTGAAGGAAGTCTTCTGCCAATTGCTCTGAGGGGGGCAAATAATCAAACGTCTTGGCCGTCCATATACCAAGATCATGAAATACCCCGGCCAAAACTATCTTTTCTAGATTCACAGCGTCCAGCGTACTGAGCGAGCAACAAAAGTTGATGACTCGGTACACATGATTTCGGTATCCGGTGAAGTCATTGCCGAGGTTTCCGGCATAGCGCTGAAGCAGTTCGTCCAGCAGCTCAATTTTGGTGAGCACTGTTCCATCCTCCTTGTTTGGAGGGGGCTACTTTATAGGCTTGGATGCCTTGCATAAAGGCGCCCAGTGGAGAATGCGAAATTGCACTCCACTGGAACACCCGTTTGCATCGACCTGACCAGTCATTTGCATTCGTTCTGACTACCGATTGCATCGGATTCGAGCAGCATGCTTTGCAACCATGTACGGCAGAGAACGGTCCAGAGTGTGTAAAAACGCTCATAACCTGATCGTCTTGAGCCATTGACGTTCGTTGGCTGAGCGATCGCACGGTCAATGCTTCGAGTCGCACCGGTCGCGACCTGGAACACGTAACGTTGTTTTTACAGCCTCTGGAA
>NZ_JBFTMK010001040.1:0-604 GCF_056396965.1 Pseudomonas sp. 05N434 | reverse complement strand
ACACATCCTAGATCAAACAAATATAATGCAACACCATTACAACTATGATTTAAATACAATTTCTTGGTCAACAAGAGATGAAAAAATATGTGCAATTTACCTAAAAAAGGCTCTCTCAGAAGCTAAGAACCAAAACCAGAAAGCCGCAGAAAGCTATATAACCCAAGCAAAAAACATAATGCCCGAGTTCTCTGAGTGCTATAGAATTCACGGATACATATTAAAAGACTCATCCCCATACAAGGCTGAAGTCGAACTTGAAAAAGCCATAGTATTCGACCCAGACTCAGCAATTGCATATTATGCATATGCTCAATTCTTAATTTCAGAAGAAGATTTTCCACGCGCACAAATTCAAATCAACAAAGCGCTAAGCATCGACAATCAAGACATCGCTCTTCGCACATGCAAGGCTTGGATCTTGACACTAAGTGGCGATTACAAATCGGCTGCAGCTTTATACGAGCAACTTATACCAGAACAGAAAACTCGACACAGAAAATTTCGCATCAGTACTTATGACCAAGCATCAAACTGCTATCGACGCATGACCTCACAATCGTTTCGTGATGGCGATTATGCTGCAGCAAAACTCAGTATATCC
>NZ_JBFTMK010001039.1:0-604 GCF_056396965.1 Pseudomonas sp. 05N434 | reverse complement strand
AGTCATAAGCGCTGAACTTGACCATGGCTTTCTGGCCCGGGTGCAGGAACGCCACGTCTTGAGGGCGGACCTTGGCTTCGATCAGCAGGTTGTCCTCCACGGGCACGATTTCCACCATGTCGCTGCCCGGCTGGACCACGCCGCCGATGGTATTAACCTTCAGCACTTTGATGATGCCGTGAACCGGCGACACCACGGTGGTGCGCGTTACCCGGTCGTCGATGGCAATGCTCGTGGCGGTGATTTTCGACAGGTCGGTGCGTTTTTCATTCAGCTCTTTCGCCGCGTCCGAGCGGAAGGATTGTTCGGACTCGTCGATCTTGCTTTTGATCTCATTGATCGCCGATTCCGCCCGGGGAATCGCCAGGGTCGTGGCGTTCAACGAGCCGCGGATTTCCACCGCGCTGCGTTTGAGCCGCAGGATTTCCACCGGCGACACCGCCCCGGTGCCCACCAGCGGCGCCGACATGTTCATCTCTTGTTGCAGCAGCGCCAGACTGGAACTGAACTGCCCCTGTTTGGAACGGAACTCCGCCAGCTCCTGGGTTTTTTGCCGAAGTTGTTCAGTCAGCGTGCGTTGTTCGCTGGCCAGTCGGCGCTGGCG
>NZ_JBFTMK010001038.1:0-621 GCF_056396965.1 Pseudomonas sp. 05N434 | reverse complement strand
CTTTTGCTGTCAGCAACGCCTGATTTGGAGCCGAACATGAAAAACGCCGCCGTACTCACCTTGGCCTTGATGCTCAACATGGGGGTGTTCAGTACGCAAGCAGCAGCGGCTGGCGATGCCGAGGCGGGCGAGAAACTGTTCAAGCGAATCTGTGGCGGCTGCCACCAGGTAGGGAGTTCGGCGCGAGGTTTTTTTGGTCCGCAACTCAATGCGATTTTCGGGCGCCCTGCGGGCAGCACGGCGGACTACCAGTACTCAGACGCGATGAAATCATCAGGCGTCGTCTGGACCCGCGAAACTCTCACCGCCTACATCGAAGCGCCAAAAACAGTGGTCCCCGGCACCCGCATGATTTTCTGGGGCCTCAGCGATCCGGAAAAGATCGAAAACCTGTTGGCCTATCTGCAGACGTTTCAGCCGCAATGATCGGAGCCTTATCGATCCGCTTTTTTCAGTGCTGAGTGATATCAATGGGCCACTTCATCCGTTAGAGTATGCGCCGCCCGAGAGATGGATCCCGGGTATTTCTAATGGAGTGACACAGTGAATTACCTCAGCAAAGCGGTTGCCGTAGCCCTGTTTGGCCTGGTTCTGGCGGGTTGCACCGGCACCCCGATGAAG
>NZ_JBFTMK010001037.1:0-621 GCF_056396965.1 Pseudomonas sp. 05N434 | reverse complement strand
CCCCTGTAGCACCACCTTGCGCGCATAGTCGCGCTCGCTGATGACGCCGACCACCTGCCCTTCTTCGATCACGGGCAGCGCGCCGACGTTCTTCTCGGCCATCATTTTCAGGGCGTCGAGCACCATCTGATCCGGTGCGATGCTGTGCACCTGCTGGTTTTGCACGATCTTCAGTTTCAGCAACTGTGCGGCTGTTTTCATCAACGTTCTCCGATACGGTCCAGGGCGACGGTCAAGCCGCCGCGACTTCCACGACGCCGGCGTTCAAGCGCACCGGCCACACCCGCAGGCGCTGTTCCGGGTACTCCAGGCAGCTGCCGTCTTCAAGACGGAAATGCTGCTTGTAGATCGGCGACGCCACCACCAGATCACCCTTGAGACTGCCGATCAGTCCGCGGCCAATGACGTTCGCGCCGGATTGCGGATCATGGTTGTCGATGGCGTAGAGGGTGCGGCCTTCGGCTTGTGGCAGGTAGAACAGCGCGACCTGGGCGCCGTCGAGCCAGACGACAACGCCGGAGTTGCTGACCAGATCCTGCTGGCTGCACACCGCCTGCCAGGCTTGGGCATTGGCTGCGGTGGCAAGGGCATCGACACGCTGGGTATTGGACTGGCTCATCA
>NZ_JBFTMK010001036.1:0-622 GCF_056396965.1 Pseudomonas sp. 05N434 | reverse complement strand
GTGCTGGTCTATTCGTGTGCGAACAGTAGTATTGGTCTTACGGAAGTTTAAATCAGTTCTTGTCTGTGTGTTTTTTCAGTTAAAACTGTGTGTAGTATTTCTCTGAGGGCAAAACAATAAAGTTACTGTTTCTTTAACTTTTTTCCTGCTGTTCGAGAGCCGTTGTTACTACATGTTCTTCGGAAGTTACGTACTTACTTTCTCAAGCGATTGGTCGATCATTCTCCGGCGTCGAAAGTTAAGCCAAAACGCCATGCTTCGTGCCGGGTGTTGGCTTGTTGTGACTTTCCACGGTCCGATCCTTTGAAAAAGACAGGTACTCAACAATGTTCAAGAAGTTTGCAATCGCCGTTCCGATGACCCTGCTGGCCCTGAGCTCTTCGGTAGCGTTCGCTGCGGAAGAATCGCGCACCTCCATCAACATCAGCGCCACCATTCCAAGCAAGGTATTCCATGCTCAGCCGCGGGACCCGAACTTCGGTAAAGATGAAAAAATGGCCTACGTACTGGGGGCCGGTACGCTGACTCCAATCCGTGCGACTTATGATGTACAACACACCAACGGTTCGGTCGGCGCCTACGTCGAAGGCGGCCCACAGCCATTGTCCAACGGCATCAACAC
>NZ_JBFTMK010001035.1:0-625 GCF_056396965.1 Pseudomonas sp. 05N434 | reverse complement strand
CGGTTGTACAACTCGACGTTGTCCAGATCGGCCGACACTGTTAGTGGTACAAACAAACCGCCGTATTTGGCCGCGATGTAATCGGGCAGGAAGGTGGTACCAGTGATCAGTTCAAGGCGATGAATGTGGTCGTCACTCAGCGGACGACTGCCAGCGTTTTCGTAGGCCTGGTTGTCGAACTTTTTGAGCGGCATTCCCAGGTCGGCTGCGGCGTAGACTCGGCCACCCTCATAGGCGCCAATCACCGCGCTGACTACGTCTTTTCTGCTGGCTAGAACTGGGCGTTTCATCTTCTGGTTTCTCCTTGGCTTGATCGCCCCTACAGTTGATCAACAACCTCAGTTTCATCTGGCTTTGCGGTGGGATCTACAAGAATGCCGGGTAGCACTTCTTTCCCGATCAACCTTGAAATATCCCTCAGGATGCTGAAGGACAGACGACCACGTGGCAGTGAGTCATGTCCGGCCCACCGCTGAACCACCTGAGTCACCGTGCGCGGCTCGTAGCCGTGGCTGATTGCGAACTGGCGGAAGTTGCTTCCGTTCTCAATCAGCCGCGCCTGGATCTGGCGCTTTTCSATGGCTTGGCTCATGGTTGATGTGTTCCTACTTGGTTAAGATGTACC
>NZ_JBFTMK010001034.1:0-626 GCF_056396965.1 Pseudomonas sp. 05N434 | reverse complement strand
ACGCAGGTCGATGACCACGCCGTCGACCTTGTCTTTCTGCAGTTCGGTCAGCAGCTTCTTGACGTCGCGGGTGGTGCTCTTGTAATCCGGATCGCCGGCACGGAAGGCCTTGAAGTCCAGGTAGAAGGCCGGGATCTCGATGACGCCGAGCTTGTAGTCCTTGCCATCCTGCTTGAGGCTGAGGATCGACTTCTTCACCGCCTGATCTTCAAGCTTCACCGCTTCGCGGGTGATCGGCACGATCTTGCTGGTCTGGTCATTCGGCGCATTGCTGGCCGGAATCACTTCCAGGCGTACATCAACACCTTCGCCATGTCGTACGACCCGCATACCAACTATCTGTCGCCGGATAACGCGGAGAACTTCGACATCAACATGAGCCTGTCCCTGGAGGGCATTGGCGCCGTGTTGCAGAGCGATAACGATCAAGTCAAAGTCGTGCGCCTGGTGCCTGCCGGCCCGGCCGACAAGACCAAGCAGGTCGCTCCGGCCGACAAGATCATCGGCGTGGCCCAGGGCAACAAAGAGATGGTCGACGTGGTCGGCTGGCGCCTGGACGAGGTGGTCAAACTGATTCGTGGGCCGAAAGGCACCGTGGTGCGCCTGGAAGTGATTCCGGCCAGCAA
>NZ_JBFTMK010001033.1:0-627 GCF_056396965.1 Pseudomonas sp. 05N434 | reverse complement strand
CACCTGCACCGAACGAATGTCCTCACGAACCGCAGTGATCGGTACTCCGGCCAACAGGAATTGCAGTTGCTGCGCGACTGAGTTTGACGTCAACCCCACTGCCTCCAAGCGATCCTGATCCAGAGCGAAATGCAGCGTCGGCGTCAGTGGCCCCCAGTYRGTGTTGACGGTTCTCATCATCGGGCTSGMCTGCATCACGTCCAGTACCTGGCCCGCGATCTCGCGCAATTTTGACGGATCAGGCCCCATCACCCGATAGGCAACAGGGAACGGCGAATATGGACCAAACACAAGCTGAGTCACCCTGACACGCGCTTCTGGGGCAAGTCCCTCAGCAGCGGCTTCGCGGAGACGGAACTTGAGGGCCTCGCGCTCCTCCTGGCTGTCCGTCAGCACCACAATCTTCGCGAACGATGGATCAGGGAGTTCCGGCGCCATCGCCAGATAGAAACGCGGCGCGCCTTGCCCGATATAAGCGGTGACGATTTTTGCCTCACCCTGCTTTTGCAGCCAGGCCTCTATCTTGGCAGTGGTGGCGCTGGTCTGCTCAATGGAGGTTCCATAAGGCATTTGCACTTCAATCAATACCTCTGGACGGTCCGAGGTAGGGAAGAACTGTTTCTTGAC
>NZ_JBFTMK010001032.1:0-629 GCF_056396965.1 Pseudomonas sp. 05N434 | reverse complement strand
ATCAGCTACACCCTGGGCAGCAACCTCGAGAACCTGACCCTCACCGGCAGCGACCAGCTCGACGCCACCGGCAACGCCCTGAACAACGTGCTGATCGGCAACAGCGGCAACAACGTGCTGGACGGTGGCCTCGGCGCCGACGTGATGATGGGCGGCTTCGGCAACGACACCTACATCGTCGACAACCTCAAGGACACGGTCACCGAAACCAGTACCCTGGCGAGCGAAATCGACACCGTACGCGCCTCGGTGAGCTGGRCCCTGGGCGCCAACCTGGAAAACCTCACCCTCACCGGCAGCGAYAACCTCACCGGCGTCGGCAATGCCCTGAACAACGTGCTGACCGGCAACAGCGGCAACAACATCCTCAACGGCCAGACCGGCCTGGACACCATGATCGGCGGCGCCGGCGACGACACCTATATCCTCGACCAGGCCGGCGAACTGGCACTGCTGCAGGAAACCGTCGACCAGGGCCGTGACCTGCTGAACATCAGCTACACCTCGACCCTGGCCAGCAGCACCGTCGACCTCAGCCAAAGCAACCTGCAGAACGTCGAAGATGTCACCGTCACCGGCCTCGGTGCCTTCACCGTGATCGGCAACGACCTGAACAACACCCTGCTCGG
>NZ_JBFTMK010001031.1:0-636 GCF_056396965.1 Pseudomonas sp. 05N434 | reverse complement strand
CTCGATAACAGCCTCACCGGCAACGCCGCCGCCAACTTCCTCGACGGCAAGGCCGGGGCTGATACCCTGGACGGCGGGGCTGGCAACGACACCTACGTGGTCGACAACCTCGGCGACACGGTAATCGAGCGCGGCACCTCGCTGGCCGAGATCGACACGGTGCTGTCGTCGATCAGCTACACCCTGGGCAGCAACCTCGAGAACCTGACCCTCACCGGCAGCGACCAGCTCGACGCCACCGGCAACGCCCTGAACAACGTGCTGATCGGCAACAGCGGCAACAACGTGCTGGATGGTGGCCTCGGCGCCGACGTGATGATGGGCGGCTTCGGCAACGACACCTACATCGTCGACAACCTCAAGGACACGGTCACCGAAACCAGCACCCTGGCGAGCGAAATCGACACCGTACGCGCCTCGGTGAGCTGGGCCCTGGGCGCCAACCTGGAAAACCTCACCCTGACCGGCAGCGACAACCTCAACGGCGTCGGCAATGCCCTGAACAACGTGCTGACCGGCAACAGCGGCAACAACGTGCTCAACGGTGGCGCGGGGCTGGATACGCTGATCGGCGGCGCCGGCGACGACACCTATATCCTCGACCAGGCCGGCGAACTGGCACTGCTGCAGTGCAGG
>NZ_JBFTMK010001030.1:0-637 GCF_056396965.1 Pseudomonas sp. 05N434 | reverse complement strand
GCACGTCCCGCAGGATGTTGTCGACCAACCCCTCCATGGGCGCCAAAGCAATTTGCATGAAAAACACACTCAACGAAAAACGTGCGGCAGTTTACTGGTTTCGGCGTGCAGAAGGTATTTCGTCAGACCGGGCGGTGGCAAATGTGCGGACTGTGTCAGCTTGGAACTTGCAACGCCGAGCCATAGCCCTCGATGAATTCCGCCGGCATGCGCTTGGGCTTGCCGGTCGACAGTTCGATGCACACGAACGTGGTCTGCGCCCGCAGCAACGTCGAGTTGTCACTGGGGCGGATCAGCTGGAAGTGTCGGGTCATTCTCAGGCGCTGATCCCAATCGACGATCCAGGTCGCCAGCTGCAGCTCATCGCCTTCGTAGGCCGCCGCCAGGTAATCAATCTCGTGTCGCACCACCGCCATAGCCCGGTCCAGCCGCCGATACTCGACCAGGTCCAGACCCAGCCGCTGCGAGTGACGCCAGGCACAGCGCTCGAGCCAGGTCACGTACACCGCGTTGTTCGCGTGGCCCAACCCGTCGATGTCTTCGGCGCCCACTTCCAGATCAATGATAAACGGCGTTGCCCGATCCCAGCCCATGCCCCACTCCCGGTCAGATTATTTCGACCGGGGCAGTGTAACGG
>NZ_JBFTMK010001029.1:0-637 GCF_056396965.1 Pseudomonas sp. 05N434 | reverse complement strand
TGGTGTGCAGTTGCCATTCAATCAGGCAGCGGGTCGTTCTCTTGATGGCGGCATTGGCGATTTCCAGCATGAGCTCGGGAAGCTCATCAGCTGGTAGTGCGGCCATGTTCTCTTTCTTGGGTTTCTTGAAGACCGCGCGAATGCCGCTGAGAGGGTTGGCAAAGATCAGCCCGGAGTTAACCCCATAGGTCATGATTTCGTTGAGCCTTTGGCTCAACCGCTTCACGGTCTCGAGGCTGCCTTTCGCCTCGATTGGCCGAAGCAGTTCGATGATCATCGGTGCGGTAATTTTCGAGAGCGGCGTTGTTTTCAGGTCTGGAAATACATGCAGTGTGAGCGATCGCCAGATGTCTTCGGCATACGCGGGTGTGACCGAATCTTTCTTCAATTCGAACCAGGCGGTGGCGACGTTCTCGAATGTGTGTTCGGTCTCCGCTCGTTTGGCTTCGTTCTGAGTGTTGCGTTGCACCTTGGGATCAATGCCTTGTGCAAGTAGCTCCCGTGCCTCAACGACTTTCTTTCGGGCGTTCGCCAATGAGAGTTCTGGATACGTGCCCAGTCCCATGTTGATACGGTTCTTGGTTACCGGCTCGCGGTAGTTGAAGTTCCACAGCATCGAGCCGTTGCTCCTGACTCG
>NZ_JBFTMK010001028.1:0-638 GCF_056396965.1 Pseudomonas sp. 05N434 | reverse complement strand
AACCAGCACATAACCAGGGAAGAATTTGCGCTCGCTTTTGCGCTTCTGGCCATTACGCATCTCAACCACTTCTTCAGTGGGAACCAGAATTTCGCCGAAGCCATCTTCCATGCCAGCCAGCTTTACGCGCTCGATCAACGAACGCATGACATGCTTCTCGTAACCGGAGTAAGCATGCACAACGTACCAACGCTTAGCCACGGGACACCCTTAGCCGACGATCAAGGAAACAAGCCAACCGAGCAGGGAATCAAGCCCCCACAACAGCAACGCCATAACCAGAACAACAGCCACAACGATCAACGTGGTCTGCGTAGTTTCTTGGCGAGTTGGCCAAACGACTTTACGAATCTCGGTGCGCGCTTCCTTAACCAGTACAAAGAAAGACTTGCCCTTAACCGTCTGCAGGCCTACAAAGGCAGCTACAGCAGCAATGACCAGCAAAGCGAGCACGCGGTACAGGATCGGCGAAGCAGAGTAATACTGATTGCCAACAACGCCAACAATCACCAAAGCAACTACTACCAGCCACTTGAGTAGATCGAAGCGAGAGCCTTGAGCTTCAGCTTTAGGAGTCATCTATGAAGATCCTGTGAAAAGAAAGCCAGACACACCTGGTGAATCTGGCAGGTCAGGAG
>NZ_JBFTMK010001027.1:0-645 GCF_056396965.1 Pseudomonas sp. 05N434 | reverse complement strand
TGCAAGGGCTGGGCTGCCATTTGTATCAGGGGTATTTGCACAGCCGGCCGTTGCTGGTGGAGGAGTTTCAGWAACTGCTCAAATAGACCCGTAGCAGCTCCGCATTCGACTGTAGCAGCTGTCGAGCCTGCGAGGCTGCGTTCGGCTGCGAAGCAGTCGTAATCCAGTCAATACCATTTACCTGAAAGAACGCGGTGGCAGGTTTTGCGACTGCTACGCAGCCGATCGCAGCCTCGCGGGCTCGGCAGCTGCTACAAATAGGTGTAAATCTTAYTCAGGACGGGATAACGGACAAAAAAAGGGCGCCAGTGGATGGCGCCCTTCTCATTTGCTCTGACCGATTAGTGTTGCAGAGCCGGTTTTTCCGCCCCATTGATCGGGATGCGTTTGGCTTTCGCTTCTTCCGGAATAACCCGCAACAGCTCAATATTCAACAAACCGTTGCGCAGTTCGGCGGCCTTGATTTCGATGTGGTCCGCCAGACGGAACGACAGTTTGAAGGCGCGCTGTGCGATGCCTTGGTACAGGTAAGTGACGTTTTCGTCCGCGTCACGTTTGCCGCCACTGATGGTCAGTACACCTTTTTCTACTTGCAGGTCCAGGTCGTCTTCCTGGAAACCGGCGGCCGCCACAACGATGCGGTAT
>NZ_JBFTMK010001026.1:0-649 GCF_056396965.1 Pseudomonas sp. 05N434 | reverse complement strand
AAAAGGGGCAGTTGATCGCCGTTGGGCTGGTCAATGGGCACTGTACCGTCAAATCACGCACAGAGTCGTTGTCCTGCAATCCCGGTCCAGAAACCGTGCTGACCATCTTCCAGGCGAAAGGCGCCAAGAAGAGCGACGCGGACCCAATCATTGTCTGGAGCAAACAGTTGCCGCCATTGATTGCGTATTGGGCCGAAAGTGAAGATCCCGAAACACGTGCTCGAGCGCAAAAAATTGCCACGGTCGAATACATCACCACTGACCCGAAAAAAGACTCCTGGAACGCCTCGCAATTACCTTCCGACTTCCCGAAGGCGATGCTCCCGTTGCTTCCGAAGAATGCCCATCTGGCGGGCGCCGGCGTCGATGGCGTGTAYACCACGCCCGGCATGAAAGGCGCACCGATTTACGGTGATTTCGACGAATTGGCAGGCCGCCCACGACATGATTTCGAGGTCATGCTGAAAACCTATACCGAGTTCTCCGACGTCGTCGAGTTTTACAAACAGAATGCCAAGGGTGCCGAGTTAAGTGCGAACGATGAAAAGGCATTGATTGAAGGCGTTGCAGGTGGTGCCACCTACAAGATCGAGATCAAGGATAACGAGGAAGAAGGAACAGCCATCACCTTTTCCGCGTGGAGAAAAGA
>NZ_JBFTMK010001025.1:0-651 GCF_056396965.1 Pseudomonas sp. 05N434 | reverse complement strand
GGCCGGCACCTTGCGCAACATTGTGCAAGCCTTGGGCAATATGGGGATCTGAACCTGCCAGATGCAAAAAAGCCCCGCTATCGATAGCGGGGCTTTTTCATATCCGGGATGTGCAAATGCAATCCCACACTGGCTCTTTATTGTCGGACCAAGCGATGGTTCGGCAGTTGCACCTCTTCGGTGCTGCGATACGGGTTGATGTCCAATCCACCACGACGCACATACCGCGCGTACACCGTCAATTTCTCCGGCTTCAGCAACCGCTGCAGGTCGAGGAAAATCCGCTCTACGCACTGTTCATGGAAGTCCGAGTGCTGGCGGAAGCTCACGATGTATTCCAGCAAACTCGCGTGATCCAGCGCCGCGCCACGATACTCCACCACCACGCTGCCCCAGTCCGGCTGACTGGTGACCGGGCAGTTGGATTTGAGCAAGTGGCTGTGCACGCACTCTTCAACGATGCGCAACTCATCGCAACGCAGCAATTCCGGACGCGGATGCTCATAGTTGCTGACACTGATGTCCAGGTCATCGATGCACACACCCGGCAACGCCACGACGCCTTCCGCCTCTACCTCTTTCAGGCTGCGAACCCGCACGCCCACCGATGCCTCTACCTCTTTCAGGCTGCGAACCCGCACGCCCACCGAT
>NZ_JBFTMK010001024.1:0-651 GCF_056396965.1 Pseudomonas sp. 05N434 | reverse complement strand
TGAGAGTTGTTAATTAAAATCAACAAGGCTAAGCTCCGGAAAAGCTCGTTCAAGTGTGAAACTTCGAGGTGATAAAAATGGCATTCAAGCCATTGATCGGCGTTACTGCGTGCGTCAAACAGATTGGCCTGCACCCCTACCACGTCAGCGGCGACAAGTACTTGCGTGCTGTCAGCGTCGCGGCATTGGGGCTGCCAGTGGTCATTCCTTCCTTAGGCGACCTGACCGAAACCGATGCGCTGCTCGCGCAGCTCGACGGTCTGTTGCTGACCGGCTCGCCGTCGAATGTGGAGCCTTTCCACTATCAAGGCCCGGCCAGTGCTCCCGGTACGGATCACGATCCGCAACGGGACGCCACCACCMTGCCCTTATTGCGCGCAGCCATCGCCGCCGGTGTTCCSGTGCTCGGYMTCTGCCGSGGCTTYCAGGAAATGAAYGTGGCRTTCGGYGGCAGCCTGCATCAGAAGGTSCACGAACTGCCCGGCATGCTCGATCACCGGGAAGCGGACAGTCCCGATCTGGCCGTGCAGTACGCAGCGGCCCATGCAGTGAATGTGCAACCGGGCGGTGTGTTCGAAGCACTGGACCTGCCACAGGTATTCCAGGTCAATTCGATTCACAGCCAGGGCATCGACCGACTCGCACCGGGCC
>NZ_JBFTMK010001023.1:0-652 GCF_056396965.1 Pseudomonas sp. 05N434 | reverse complement strand
GTACTTGCCGTCGCGCAGGCCGTATTGTGGATCGAGGTTTTCCGGACGGCACGAATCGGCACCGGCACGTTCAACCATTGCAACCACCGCGGAGGACTCCCACGGCGTGCTGATCAGCGCTTCCTTGGCTTCCGACGGGGTCGGCGAAGCCTTGATCAGGGCGATGACCGGGTCGATGTTCGACAGGGCAACCGCCTGACCTTCCAGGATGTGGCCACGTTCGCGCGCTTTACGCAGCTCGAACACGGTACGACGGGTCACGACTTCGCGACGGTGACGAACGAAGGCTTCCAGCAGATCCTTGAGGTTGAGGATCCGCGGACGGCCGTCGATCAGCGCAACGATGTTGATGCCGAACACGCTTTGCAGCTGAGTCTGGGCGTAGAGGTTGTTGAGAATCACCTCAGGCACTTCACCGCGACGCAGCTCGATCACGACGCGCATACCGTCCTTGTCGGACTCGTCGCGCAGCTCGGTGATGCCTTCAAGCTTCTTCTCTTTGACCAGCTCGGCGATCTTCTCGATCAGACGGGCCTTGTTCAGCTGGTAAGGGAGTTCGGTAATGACGATCTGCTGACGGCCACCGACCTTGTCGATGTCTTCGATGATCGAGCGGGCACGCATGTAAATGCGCCCGCGACCGGTGCGGTAG
>NZ_JBFTMK010001022.1:0-654 GCF_056396965.1 Pseudomonas sp. 05N434 | reverse complement strand
CCGTAGCGAAGTTCTTGTCGACTTTGGCCATGAATGCCGCGTCTTGCTTCTCGATCTGCGGACGGAACAGGTCGACGATYTTCTTCGCGCCGTCGATGTTGCCCTGGAAATCATAGAGGTCGGTGTGGCTGTAGCGATCTTCCTCGCCGGATATCTTGGTGGCGGCCACTTCTTCAAGCAGCGCAGCTGCGCCGCCGACGACTTTTTCAGGTGGGAAGGTCAGGCCGGCGACGCGGGTTTGCAGGTCTTTCACGTCTTTGTTCAAGCCGTCAGCCAGCTTGTCCAGACCCTGGGTGCTGTTCTCTGAAAACAATGAATATTCGATGCGATGGAAACCGGTGAAGTCTTCGGCCTTCACGCCTTTTTCGTGGTCGTCGACCCGCGAGTCGATGGACGCATCGAGGTCACTGAACAACTCGGCAATCGGTTCGATCGACTCGTAATAGACGCGGGTCGGTGCGTAGAGCTTTTTCGCGGTGGCCAGGTCGCCTTTTTTCACTGCATCGGTGAATTGCTGAGTGTGGCTGGCGAGTTCATCCAGTTGTTCGGTGACGTAGATCTTGTAGTCAGAGATCGGCCCCACCAACTCCAGTGGCGCCGTCGCCGCGAAAGCCGAAAACGGGGTGTTGAGCAAACCAAGGGTCAGCAGTAACG
>NZ_JBFTMK010001021.1:0-655 GCF_056396965.1 Pseudomonas sp. 05N434 | reverse complement strand
CCTGGATCGTCAGCAGTTTGGTCGTCCATTGGCGGCCACTCAGTTGATCCAGAAGAAGCTGGCCGACATGCAGACCGAAATCACTTTGGCGCTGCAAGGCTGCCTGCGTCTGGGGCGCATGAAAGATGAAGGTACTGCTGCGGTCGAGATCACTTCGATGATGAAGCGCAACTCCTGCGGCAAGTCCCTCGACATCGCTCGCATGGCGCGCGACATGCTGGGTGGCAACGGTATCTCCGATGAGTTCGGTGTGGCTCGCCACCTGGTCAACCTGGAAGTGGTGAACACCTATGAAGGTACGCATGACGTCCATGCGCTGATCCTCGGTCGCGCGCAGACCGGCCTCCAGGCGTTCTATTAATAGGAGAACGGCCATGGGCGCGCTTTCGCATCTACGGGTACTGGATTTGTCGCGGGTGCTCGCCGGGCCTTGGGCCGGGCAGATTCTTGCGGACCTTGGCGCTGACGTCATCAAGGTCGAGCGCCCGGGTAATGGCGATGACACGCGTGCCTGGGGGCCTCCGTTCCTTAAGGACGCTTATGGCGAGAACACCAGCGAAGCGGCCTATTACTTGTCCGCCAACCGCAACAAGCAATCGGTGACCATCGACTTCACGCGACCAGAGGGGCAGCGGCTGGTGCGTGAGTTGGCGGC
>NZ_JBFTMK010001020.1:0-656 GCF_056396965.1 Pseudomonas sp. 05N434 | reverse complement strand
GTGCAGGGCGAAGCCAATGCCATCGCCCCTGGCAAGGCACCGCTGTCGTCCATGAGCCCGACCATCGTCACCAAGGATGGCAAAGTCGTCATGGTCGTCGGCACCCCCGGTGGCAGTCGCATCATCACCGCAACCCTGCTGACCATGCTCAACGTGATCGACTACGGCATGAACATCCAGGAAGCGGTGGATGCGCCGCGTTTCCACCAGCAATGGCTGCCGGAAGAAACCAACCTGGAGAACTTCGCCACCAGTCCGGACACCAAGAAGATGCTCGAAAGTTGGGGCCACAAGTTTGCCGGCCCGCAGGACCCCAACCATATTGCAGCTATTCTGGTAGGTGCGCCTTCGCTGGAAGGCAAACCTGTGGGCAAGAACCGCTTCTATGGGGCGAACGATCCACGGCGCAATACCGGGCTGTCGCTCGGTTACTGAAACAGGCGATCATCGGCCACCCCGACTCCCTGGGTGGCCTCGATCCCCGACCCTTGAACGTATCCTCGCAAAACTTAGCCTCGCAAGTTGCTACAGGCTAGAAGGGAGTTGAAATCCATCGTTCCAGCGACCTGTCTAAGGAAGGACGCCATGAGCACCGCACTCCTGCTCATCGATGTCCAACGCGCGCTGTGCACCGGCGAGTATGAATGCTTCGACAT
>NZ_JBFTMK010001019.1:0-659 GCF_056396965.1 Pseudomonas sp. 05N434 | reverse complement strand
GTTTGAGTCTCTGCCAAGAAATGTGGTTTTTCCCTTGCTTGTAATTGCAATTTGTTTGTTTTCATATGGTATATGGCGATTTATTGAACTGCCAGCCCAGGCCAAACTGAAGAATATTTTTTCTAAGCTTGATCGCAAGAAGGAGAGCCGAAGCTCAGCTTCATTAACCTAATCAAATAATTCCCAAGACCCGCTCCGGCGGGTTTTTTTACGCCTGGAGAAAAGTATGCCCATCACCGCGCAGCAACTGCTGCTGATCCTCCCCAACGCCCGCCAAGTTGCGGGCTTTTTTGTGCCCGTGCTCAACACCGCTATGCGCAAGTACCAGATCATCACGTCCGTGCGTATAGCCGCGTTTATCGCCCAGGTTGGGCATGAGTCTGGCCATCTCAACTATGTGAAGGAGCTGGGCAATAGCCAATACCTGAGCAAATACGACACCGGCGCCCTGGCCGCCCGTTTGGGCAACACTCCGGAACCTGACGGCGACGGTCAAAAATACCGTGGCCGAGGCCTGATCCAGATCACCGGGCGTAACAACTACCGCCAATGCAGTCTCGGCCTGTTTGGGGACGAACGTCTGCTGGCTCTGCCTGAATTGCTGGAGCAACCGCAATGGGCGGCCGAGTCCGCCGCCTGGTTCTGGGAGCAGAATGGCC
>NZ_JBFTMK010001018.1:0-664 GCF_056396965.1 Pseudomonas sp. 05N434 | reverse complement strand
TCAGTGATCTTTTCAGCAAGGTTAGCCAGCGCACCGTCAAACTTAATCGTTGACCATAATGCTCCTTTGCATTCATCAATAACTTCATTGGGAAAACCTGAGCCTTCTGGATAAATTAGTCCGTCGACTACCGGCAATGGCCGCTCACGATTTGGCAGCAAGGCAAGCCTGAATAGATTGACCACATCTTCGGCATTAACCTCTGGCTTGAACACAAGGATGTAACTTATGACAGCACCCGAAGCAACATCAATCAACGCTATCAGCCATATGCGTTCAATGCGAACAGCTTTGAGCAACCCCTCAGGAGTCATAAACTCAACGGATGAGTGACAGTCGGTGTGGTAGGCATCAACCTCGACTACATCATAGGGCTCGTTAGAGCGAAGATTTGTGCACACACCTTTTCCAACCTTAAGGTGCGCACGCGCCGAAGATTCTTCATTAACTTGTACTGCCTGATCAAAATTGTCATCCATTATTAAGTTTAAATACTTGCTGATGGTTCTTGCGCCCATTAACTCGGCGGTAAATGGCCATTGATCTATTGGCRCTCCCAACTCTCGTAAGGTTTTAAGAAAGACAGAATGGAGAGTTTTAGCACTTATTTTATGTTCGTAAACCGTCCCGCGACCTTCAATTTTAAAAATTTTCTTGCGTAACA
>NZ_JBFTMK010001017.1:0-667 GCF_056396965.1 Pseudomonas sp. 05N434 | reverse complement strand
GCGGATCTTCGTTGACCAGTTCAGGGCTGTTATCGAGGGCCGGGTTGGTCTCGACCACTTCTCCGTCCAGAGGCATGTACACGCCGCTGGCAGCTTTTACCGACTCCACGGTGGCGGCTTCTGCGCCTTTGTCGTAGGACTGCAGCTCAGGCAGTTGTACGAAAACCACGTCGCCCAGTGCGTTCTGTGCGAAAGCGGTGATGCCGACCGTAACGGTGCCGTCAGCTTCGGTGCGCAGCCATTCGTGATCTTCAGTAAAACGCAACTCGCTCATGGAAACTCCTAAAGGGGCCAGACTCGTCTGGTGGACGCGATGGAATGCAGGGGCAAAAACCCTGCTTTATAGGAGGTTACTAAGCAAAAAGGCGGCCAATGTTATTTTTATGTTTAAAAACAATAACTTATAAGTTTTCGTAAGCCGTTATATTTCTGCAGCTGTAGCGAAATCGCTACAGCCTGAAGCAAAGAAAAAAGCCTAGGTGGATCAAAGCCTTGGACAGCGGTGATCAGGATGGGGTGTATTGATATCATTCCACTGTAGCGCTTTCAGTACAGATGGAGGTCGCTTTTAATGGGTTTTTCCCGGTAATCCCTGAAGAAACCTTTTATGTAGGAGCGAGGCTTGCCCGCGAAGCTTTTAGCGCCAGTGATGACGCCTTCGCGGGCA
>NZ_JBFTMK010001016.1:0-670 GCF_056396965.1 Pseudomonas sp. 05N434 | reverse complement strand
GATAACTCTCATAATAACCAGGCTTAATAGTGCGTGTTGTTTTTACCGATGCGTTCAATGATCCCAGTTTTTCAATTACCCCATGACTGGACCGGGTGTTGCCTGGTGGAACTCCATGGGTATAGCTCTCTATATCAGTTGGCAAATTGTGGATTTTTTCGGCTTTGCTCAAACTGTTGATGTGATCGGTAAAGTCCAGTCTCGCAGGTTGTGCCAGCAGACCTTCTTTTTGCACAAGTGCTGCCAGTTGAGGGTTCTCCCTGCATTCACCGTGCAAGGTGAACAGTTCATAACAATACAACCGGCCTTCATATTTCGAGCACATCACGACGCCATAGCGACCCGTGGCTTCATCTTTGGCTTTCTGTTTTTCCTGAGGAAACAAATCGGGAGGCTGGATGATGGCAACCGAGGGCCGGATAGTGAAGAAAGTGACTTCACCGCATAGCAAACGAACCCGGTCAGCCGGCGGTAACGCCGACAAAGCCAGCTTGACAATACTGGCCATCGCTTTTTCCAATGGCGCATAAGCCTGGTCAAAACGACGTTTGAAAATCCCCTCCGTAGAGACCAGATTAGGCACAAGGTGCGGAAATCTCTGGTAGAGACTAGGGCTTCTTTTCAAATCCCAGTTCAGTGTCCCCAGATGGTTGGACATGTTGAGCTCTAC
>NZ_JBFTMK010001015.1:0-671 GCF_056396965.1 Pseudomonas sp. 05N434 | reverse complement strand
CTGCTGATCGGCATGGTACTGGGGGCGATCATCGCCTTGCAGCGCGTACCGGACCTGACCAAGCGCAAGCCCTTGGCCGCGGCGCTGTTCGACCGTTTGCACCTGTTGGTCCAGGCGTTTCGCAATATCGTCTTCGCGCAGATCAAGATTTCCCTGCTCAACACCTTCTTCACCGGGATTTTCCTCGCGGTGGTCCTGCCGATGTTCGGGATCAAGCTGCCGCTGACCAAAACCCTGATCGTGCTGACCTTCCTGCTCGGCTTGTTGCCGGTGATCGGCAACCTGATGTCGAACACCTTGATCACCATCGTCGGCCTGTCGCTGTCGATCTGGGTGGCGGTGGCGGCATTGGGGTATCTGATTTTTATCCACAAGCTCGAATACTTTCTCAACGCGCGCATTGTAGGCGGGCAGATCAGCGCCAAGTCGTGGGAGTTGCTGCTGGCGATGCTGGTGTTCGAAGCCGCGTTCGGCCTGCCGGGGGTGGTGGCGGGGCCGATTTATTACGCGTACCTGAAGAGTGAGTTGAAGCAGGTGGGGATGGTTTGATCCCGTGTTGATCTAATTGTGGCGAGGGAGCTTGCTCCCGTGGGGGCGCGAAGCGGCCCCCTTATCTCCAAAAGAAGGGACTGCTGCGCAGTCCAACGGGAGCAAGCTCCCTCGCCACAGGG
>NZ_JBFTMK010001014.1:0-675 GCF_056396965.1 Pseudomonas sp. 05N434 | reverse complement strand
GCGCAGTCATCATCTGTTCGAGCCGTTGAACGAAGAACAGCTGGACGAATTGATGAGTACCAGCCAATTGCTGAGCATCGACAAAGGCGAGCCGTTGTTCCGTCAGGGCGAGCCGGCCGATGCGTTCTACTTCGTGATTGCCGGCGCGGTAAAAATCTACCGGCTGACACCGGATGGGCAGGAGAAAGTGTTCGAGGTCATCAGCGAGCGGCAAACCTTCGCCGAGGCGATGATGCTGATGGACACCCCAAACTATGTGGCCTCGGCCGAAGCGATCTGCCCCACCCAGCTCTATCGTTTATCCAACAGCACCTACATGCGCCTGCTGCAGAGCAATAGTCGGTTGACCTTCGCACTACTGGGCAAGCTCTGCGTTCGCTTACATCAACGGGTCAACGAAATCGAAACCCTGTCGCTGAAAAACGCCACCCACCGGGTCGTGCGTTATCTGCTGACGCAACTGGTGCGCCAGCAAACCGTTGACTGCCAATTCGAACTGCCGATGGCCAAGCAACTGATTGCCGGGCATCTGTCGATCCAGCCAGAAACCTTTTCGCGAATCATCCGCCGCTTGATCGATGAAAACATCATCACCCAGGACGGCCGTCAGATCGCCATTCTTGATCGTCTGCGCCTGGAACAGTTCGAGTGAGTGCCATGCCCGTCTGCCTGTAT
>NZ_JBFTMK010001013.1:0-677 GCF_056396965.1 Pseudomonas sp. 05N434 | reverse complement strand
GCATCGCTTCACCTGTTTTGTTTTTTGGCAGTGAGTGAGCTGGACTATAGACCTGGACGCAGAGAAATCTCAATATATAAATATCATTCCCACATTATGGGATTTACAAATATAGCTAGATTTTCTTCGCCAAAGCTCTGCAACTCGGCCTCACCCACCGCGTGGGTTAGACCGCCGAGATTGCTGATTTCAGTCAGGGGTATACGTACTGGAAATCGGCCTTCGATGAGGGAAAGGCCGGGGTTTTCAAGATCACCGTGAGGCAGGCACTTGATGGTTTGATGAGCGGTAACTGGGAAGCGAGTGTGCAGTAAGGCTGCTTGCTTTCTGACAAGAAGCCTAACCGTTCGCTATTACTCTTTAGCAGCTGCCTTCAACAGATCTGCTGTCGGCACGCGCATAACATTTGAGAAGTATGTTTTGTAACGAGTGGTATGAACTCTGAACGTGCACAACATGAACTCACGCTTATCGAGAATCTCACGCAGTGCTTGACCGGTGAGAATAGTCTCTTTCCCTTGCAGTTCCTCAGCCTCGCGGAAGAGGATCATTGAAATATAATGCTCACCTGAAGAGTCTTTCACAAATTCGACAGTCCCTCTTCCAGAGCGTTTTATGTAATGCCCGACGGAAAAGTCAAGATCATCTTCCAGCGCACATACCAATCCCTCACCGAT
>NZ_JBFTMK010001012.1:0-681 GCF_056396965.1 Pseudomonas sp. 05N434 | reverse complement strand
ATGCACGCAAGCCGACCTTGCCATGAATCGCCGGAGCGCTCAGACCTTTCCAGCCCTTCTCGAGCACAAAGCCACGAATGTCGCCCGCATCGTCCTTGGCCCAAACCACGAATACATCAGCGATCGGACTGTTGGTAATCCACATCTTGCTACCGGTGAGGCTGTAGCCACCTTCCACTTTGCGTGCACGAGTAATCATCGCGCCCGGGTCGGAACCGTGGTTGGGCTCGGTCAGACCGAAGCAACCAATCCATTCACCCGTGGCCAGCTTCGGCAGGTATTTCTGCTTCTGTGCTTCGGTGCCGAATTCATTGATCGGAACCATGACCAGCGAAGACTGCACACTCATCATCGAGCGATAGCCGGAGTCGACACGTTCGACCTCACGGGCAATCAGGCCGTAGCTGACATAGTTCAGGCCGCTGCCACCGTATTGCTCAGGGATGGTCGCCCCCAGCAGACCCACCTCACCCATCTCACGGAAGATCGCCGGGTCAGTCTTCTCATGACGGAAAGCTTCGAGAACACGCGGTGCGAGCTTCTGCTGAGCAAACTGCTCGGCCGTGTCGCGAATCATGCGTTCTTCTTCAGTGAGCTGTTGATCCAGCACCAGGGGATCGATCCAGTTGAAGCTAGCTTTACCGCCCATGAGTGAGTCCTCTCGAATCGGGTCAAATAACG
>NZ_JBFTMK010001011.1:0-684 GCF_056396965.1 Pseudomonas sp. 05N434 | reverse complement strand
TCGTTGGGGCGGTTGGTGCGCTGGACTTCCAGATAGAAACGATCCGGGAACACCGCCATCCACTCGCGAGCCAGGGTTTCGGCTTCGTCCGGGTTGCCGCCGAGCATCGCCAGGCCGATYTCGCCCTCTTTCGCCGCCGACAGCATGATCAAGCCTTCGCTGGCTTCGGCCACCCACTCGCGCTCTATGATGATCGAACCATTGCGCTGGCCGTCGATGAAACCACGGGAGATCAGTTCGGTGAGGTTGCGATAACCTGTGGCGTTCATCGCCAGCAGGCTGATCCGGCTCAAGGGGTTGTCCGGATCCTTGTTCGACAGCCACAGGTCGGCGCCACAAATCGGCTTGATCCCGGCGCCCATGGCGGCTTTATAGAATTTGACCAGGGAACACATGTTGTTCTGGTCAGTGACCGCCACGGCAGGCATGTTCATGCCGACCAGGGTCTTGACCAGCGGTTTGATCCGCACCAGACCGTCGACCAGGGAATATTCAGTGTGCAGGCGTAGATGAACGAATGAAGCCGGCATAGTGATCCTGTCTAGAAACTAGAAACGTGAAGACAACAAGGYCCGGATTGTACCGGGCCTTGAGTAAAACATCAGCCTGCGACTAACCCTCGATCAGGTTTTCCCGCGCTTCATACGCCAGGCGTACCGGGGCGAACGAGCGGCGGTGAATCGG
>NZ_JBFTMK010001010.1:0-690 GCF_056396965.1 Pseudomonas sp. 05N434 | reverse complement strand
GCCTTGTACTGTTCAGCATCGGCGAGGACTTGTTTGTGGGGTTCGGCGAAGGCTGCGGGGGTGAAGGTGCCGAGGGCGAGGGTCAGGCCAAGACTGGTGGCCAGGAAGGAACGCGGGAGCTTGAACGTCATGAATCGATCCTTGTTTCGTGTCGGGGTCTTTAGACCCTACCTGACTACGACGCAAGGCTCTACACCGGATGCGACACATACAAACCTGCATGACCACACATTCCCTGTGGGAGCGGGATTGTGTGGTTATTGGGTTACACAGAATCCAGCAACTCTTTACGCGGCTTGCCGTCGCCATGGCAAATGACGCGGTTACGGCCGGTGCTCTTGGCTTCGTAGAGCGCCTGGTCGGCGTCGTTGAGCCACAGGGTCGCTTCGTCGTGGGCCGGGTTGAAGGCCGCCAGGCCGATGCTCAAGCTGACCTTCAGCGCCGGGTTCTGCTCGTAACCCAACGTGGCGAAACGAGCACGCAGCGCATCCATCGCCACGGCGGCACGCTCCAGCGGCAGGTCCGGCAGCAGCACGCAGAATTCGTCGCCACCATAGCGGCCGGCGACATCGGCTGCCCGCAGGTTCTGCTTGAGGATTTTGCTCAGCTGACGCAAGACGATGTCCCCGGCGACATGGCCGTAGGTGTCGTTGATGGTCTTGAAATGGTCGATGTCGATCAACGCAATCG
>NZ_JBFTMK010001009.1:0-697 GCF_056396965.1 Pseudomonas sp. 05N434 | reverse complement strand
GCCTTGAGTAACTCTTTCAACTCGAACTGTGCCGTGCGTTCAAGAGAGCGCACGCCGCTCAGGTAATCCTTATCGTCCTGGGCATTGTTCAGGTATTGCTGAAGCAGTTCTGCATGCAGTCTCTGATCCTGTATGGACGCTTTGGCCAACCATGCCGGAAGCTTTTGTTGTGTCGTCAGAGAGCGCGCGAGGTCTGTTGCCCGACGCAGCCCCGTCATCGGTTTATGCAATGCCACCAGGCTCAGTAGATTCTTCAGGACCGGTTCGGTCAGGGGGGAGGCCAATGCGCGTTCGACGGACAGTTGATCCAGCCGAACAAATGGTTTTTGTACGTGATCCAGAAAATTCTCATGAATCAGCTGTAATGGCGCGAGGGTAAAGGTGCGCCCTGATGTTCGCTGGCTTCTTTCGATATTCTCCAGAATCGCTGGGCGATCGTCCTCGCTCTGCAAACGTTTATTGAACGCTGTCAGCAGCGGTGTGAGGGCGGAAAAGGCTTCGAATCCCGAGGCGGGGGTCCATAAAATCGCCTTGCCGGAGTGGGTCGGGTCCAGGCCGCCGCGTTCGGTGAGCACAAAACAACTGGCGAGATCGAGCAAGTCACTGGAGTCGCCGGCCTTCAGCGCAAGGGAAAAGACGTCCGGCAGAAAACCGTTCAGCGCTGCGCGTTGCAGCCGGACCGGCGTCTCAAGCACCG
>NZ_JBFTMK010001008.1:0-700 GCF_056396965.1 Pseudomonas sp. 05N434 | reverse complement strand
AAGGAACAGTTCGGCCAATTCCCGATCGAGGGCACGTTGAACCTGAAACTGGGGCGTTTCACTGACGTCGACGCCGACTTCTGGGTCAATCAGATTGACGCCAACGGCATGGTCACCGCCAGCGAACGCCTGAAGCAGGAAAGCCACACCAAGAACGGCCTGCTGAACTTCCTCGACAATGGTCACCTGGGCCTGTTGATCAAAATCACCTCGCTGACCGCCCCTGCACCTCGGCCAGTCCCTGATGAAATTCCGGACTGATTGAAGCCCTTATGTCCTCCGCGACCCTGAGCAAACCCCTGGCAACATCCTGGGTCAGCCGATTCAAGGAACAGAGCCTGGAACGTGGCCGTCGCTACGCACTGGAGAACCGCGTCAGGATCGTCGAAGTCGGCGATGCCACCATCATCGCCAGTTGCGAAGGCTCTGGCGGTAACGTTTACCGTCAGACCATTCGCCTGCGCGAGTCGGCCAAAGGCACCTTGCTGATGATCGACGCCACGTGCACCTGCCCGGTTCACAGCAACTGCAAACATTGCGCAGCGGTGCTACTGCAAGTGCAGGAAACCCTCGCGTATCCGGCGGCCGCGAAAGACGCCGAACTGCTGGAAAAACTTCAGGCCGTATTGGAAAACCGTAGCCCGAAAGCGCCGCCGCAAGTGCTGGTGGACAACGTGCAACCGGTGCCGCGCCTGTGGCT
>NZ_JBFTMK010001007.1:0-700 GCF_056396965.1 Pseudomonas sp. 05N434 | reverse complement strand
GATCAATACCTCCGTGGCCCTGTTCCGTTACGACCAGGAAAACCGTGCCGTTCTCGATACGCAGGGTGCGCAAACCTGCGACGGTTGGTTCTGCTCGACGGCATCGGGCAAAGTGCGCAGCCAGGGTCTGGACGCCGAAATCAGCGGCGAAGTGATCGACAATCTGCAACTGTTTGCCGGCTACACCTACAACACCACCAAATACCTCGACGACCCTGACAACGAAGGCAAAATCTTCAGCTGGTGGACGCCTAAACACATGCTGCGTGTGTGGGGCAATTATCAGTTGAGCGGCGACTGGAGCCGTGTGAGTACAGGCCTGGGCTTTACCGCACAAACCCACACGATAGGTTTCGACCACTCCGTCAACGTTCCGGGTTACACCGTGTGGAATGCCCGCGTCGGTTACCAGCTCACCCCAGAAATCGAGCTGGCGATGAATGCCAACAACCTGTTTGACAAGACCTACTTCGCAGCGGCCTACAACCAGATCAACGGCAACAACAACTACGGTGATCCACGCAACGTGATGTTCAGCGTGAAATACACACCGCAGTTCTGAGTCCTTTGCACTAGCGTCAATGTCCCGGCCCGCGCCCTTTTACCAGGGGCGCGGGCTAATCTTGTAGCAGCTGCCGAGCAGCGCGAGGCTGCGTTCGGCTGCGCAGCAGTCGTAGACCCTAAATGCACGGTGTATCTG
>NZ_JBFTMK010001006.1:0-705 GCF_056396965.1 Pseudomonas sp. 05N434 | reverse complement strand
GGGTGTGTAGTCCAGCCGATAGTGTTCGCCGGATTCGTTTTCGATTTCCGTGAGCAGCAGCTGCGCATTGTCATAGCGGTACTGGAGCTGGGTGCCGTCGGGATTGATCCGGCGGCTGACCAGGTGCAAATCGTCGACGTATTCGTAGCGGGTGATGCGGCCCAGTTCGTCGCGTTCGGCGGTGATCTTACCGTAGGCGTTGTAGCTGAACCCACGGGTGGCGCCGGTCGGCAATGTCGCCTGGACCAGTCGGCCGACGGCATCCCATTGATACTGGGTGAGCGCACCGTGTTCGTCCTGACGAGTCGTCTGCCGCCCCAGCGCATCGTAGGAAAACGCTCGCTGCCCACCATCTGGCAGTGTTTCCTCAAGCAACTGGCCCAGGGCATTCCAGACGAACACATGGCGACTGGTGTCCGGGTAGCGGATCGACAGCAGCCGGCCTTGTTCGTCGTAGTGGTAATGGGTGACCTGACCGTCGGGATCGGTCGCCTCGGTGACATCACCCTGGGCATTGCGCTGGTATTTCCACACCGCCTGACCGCGATAGCGCGCATGCAGGAAACCGTTGCGATACTCGTAGGCCGTCGGTTCGTCTTGCGGTGGAATCAGCGCCACCAAGCGTCCGACGTCGTCGTAACGGTATTCGGTGACAGCGCGGAGCGGATCCTGCTCGGCAATCAATCGACCCTGCTCGTCATAGGC
>NZ_JBFTMK010001005.1:0-707 GCF_056396965.1 Pseudomonas sp. 05N434 | reverse complement strand
CAACCCCAACGGATCAACCCACCCCGTCGGATTCGGCGTGTACTGGTACTGGTTCAGCCCACCGGCTAGCTTGATCGGATCCGGCGTCAGATACCGCCCCACCTGCGGATCATAGTACCGATGCCGGTTGTAGTGCAGACCGCTCTCGACGTCGAAGTACTGCCCCTGGAAACGCAGTGGTTGGTCGAGCTGCTCGCCTCCACCGAGTGCGAGGTCCGTGACTTTGCCGTAGGCGTTGTACTTCGCCGACCAGACGATCTCACCACCAAAATCGGTCAGTTCCAGCGGTGTACCCAGGTGGTCGAGCTGGTAGTAGAAGGGACAAGCCTTACGCGGGCCTTTGCCGTCGAGCATGGCCAGCGGGCGGAAGCTGCCGGGTTCGTAGATGTAGCTGCGGTAGTGCTCTTTGCTGCTTTCAGCGACGAGGTGGTCGCCCTGCCAGAAGAACTCGGTGGTTTTGCCGTCGATGGTTTTGGCGATGCGGCGGCCGAAGGCGTCGTAGCGATAACTCGCACAGCTTCCATCCGGCAATGTGACACCGACCAACCGATGCTGGCAGTCGTAACGGTATTCGGTGACCAGTTTCTGCCCGGTGCCACGGCGTTCGCGGATCAGGTTGCCGAAGGCGTCGTAGTCGTAATGGCGGTCGCCTTGCATCAACAGGCGATTGCCTTTGACGGTCGTCGGGCCGGGGCTCGGGCCGGGGC
>NZ_JBFTMK010001004.1:0-707 GCF_056396965.1 Pseudomonas sp. 05N434 | reverse complement strand
TGCTGGCGAACACGCAGAGCCAGAGTCTTGATGCCTCGGATGATTAGATACGCCGAAAAAGGATCCAGCGAGGCACCATTGATTTCACGGTAATGGCGAACTTGAGACATCAAATGCTCGGCGCCGCAGACCACACCACCGAGGACATCACCATGACCGGACAGGAATTTGGTCGCGCTGTGCACAACCACATCAACGCCTAAGGCGAGCGGGTTCTGATTCAGAGGCGTCGCGAATGTATTGTCCGCAACAACCAWAGCGCCCACTCGCTTGGCCGCTGCCACAAGGCGCCGAATATCAACGATTTTCAGCGTTGGGTTCGTGGGTGTTTCCAGGTACAGGACGTTGCAGCCTTTAGCGATTTCCTGCTCAAGCGCCATAGTGTCGAGCGTATCGCAAAGGGTTACCTCCACACCCATGCGTGGAAGAAACTCCTCAAAAATTTTGTTCGTACCGCCGTAGCTGTCACGCGTAGATATCACACGCTGCCCATAGGACAGGAAGGTGTGCAGTACACCGCTGATCGCGGCCATTCCGGTACTGAAAGCTACGGCCGACTCTGCGTTTTCGAKCTCACAGAGTTTATCTTCCAAGACGCAGACAGTGGGATTGCTCATCCGGCTGTAAATGAAGCCGGGCTCCTTTCCCAATGCCACGTCATACCACTTATCGATATCGTCATAGCCATAGGCAGCACTGACCACGAT
>NZ_JBFTMK010001003.1:0-708 GCF_056396965.1 Pseudomonas sp. 05N434 | reverse complement strand
GTCATGCGGCGGGCGATTCCATGGCAATGACCGGTTTATTTTCCGCAAGTGCGATGAGTAGGGCGGATGCCTGGATGCTTCCTTCGCTGGCAGCGTCGCGCAGGCGACCCCACGCCGCGGCTACCTCTGAGCGAGTCGGTTTGTGTTGTCGACCTCGAGCGGTCTTGGCTGTGTTCATGGGATGGCCTCGATTGGATTTGAATTGGCTTCAAACTCACATTAGGCATGATCTGATCTTATATCCAGTGTTTTTTGGGTGCACCTAAGATGCTACACGTAACCGGATTAAATGGGACTGAAATAGTTGGTTTTGCCGGATCGGAAGGGGGGATTTTTGTTGCAGTAAGTTGGAGGTAGGCAAAGTGATACACGGCTGAAATTTCAGCCCAGCCATTTCATCCTGCGGCGCAGGTTGGGAGTTGCCCGAGGTGGTTTCTAACTTCCCCCAATGGGGGAAGTTGAGCTATCCAACCCCCAGCGGGGGCCGGACCTGACCTCCCATTTCGGTATGGAAGGTGTCGCGACACGTTTTGCGAATAATGAAAATGTGTCGCGTTCTTGATGTACTCAGTTTTGAGGACATCTTCCCCCAGCGGGGTAAGACCTCGGATCTGAGGGGGCGGCCGAATCTCCGAGAGATCCTCGGCAGTTCGCGGCCAGGGCGATGGCTAAATCCTAGGCCGTTACCTGTTCTAACCTGCTGTCAGG
>NZ_JBFTMK010001002.1:0-711 GCF_056396965.1 Pseudomonas sp. 05N434 | reverse complement strand
GCTGTGGCGCGAGCTTGCGCAACCAGGGCTTCGAGGCGGCGGACCTCAGCCTGGAACGGACGCGGGTCGATCTGGAACAACAGATCGCCTTTCTTGACCAATGCGCCTTCGGTGAAGGTTACGTCATCGATCTGGCCGGAGACCCGTGGACGAATCTCTACCGTTTCCGGCGCTTCCAGGCGCCCGGTGAATTCGTCCCACTCGTTGACTGGTTGCTCCAGCACCTTGGCCACGCTGACTTTGGCCGCGGGCATGGTGGCGGCAGCGTCCGGAGTCTTGCCGCAGGCGCTCATCACCATCACGGCCAACAGGGCCAAGGGGAAGCGCAAATGTTTGAGTGACTGTTCCATGGATGCATCCGCCAATGTATTGAGATGGGCGGATAATGCTTGGCGGGGCGGTATCAAACGAATCGAACGAGGCAAAGGTAACTATCATTCGGAATGATATAAGCCAGAAGCAAGCCCTCTAGCATGCACCTTTCGTTAGCGGGCTATCAAATGAAATGATGACAATTGTGTGTTGCGGGGAATGCAAAGGTTTGGCTTGAAACCGTGTAGTGGCCTTCGCTGAGGATGGATGGGACCCCGCGCCCCGGGAATTTTTGCGAACTGTTTGTTTTCGTCACACGAAGCTGCAACCAACGTATGCTCGACTCCGTTCAGCAAGTCTCGCCGCGGCTGTTACAAGGCAGGATTTCCTGAGCTCGCC
>NZ_JBFTMK010001001.1:0-725 GCF_056396965.1 Pseudomonas sp. 05N434 | reverse complement strand
TGACGCGACAGTTGCACGCGGTTGGCCACGATTCGGCGGGGGATCTGCGGGCAGTGGAGCTGAAGGATCATCCATTCTTTGTCGCAACGCTGTTCCAACCGGAACGCGCCGCGCTCAAAGGCCTGCTGCCGCCATTGGTCAAGGCGTTGGTCGAGGCCTGTGTGAGGCAAAAATCATGATCGCCCAGACACCTGCAGCWCCTTACTACGCAGTGATTTTCACTTCGCTGCGCACCGAAGGCGATCACGGTTACGAACAGGCCGCCGAACGCATGGTGGAACTGGCCCGTGAGCAACCTGGCTTCCTGGGCGTGGAATCGGCCCGGGGCGCGGATGGGCTCGGGATTACGGTGTCCTACTGGGCCAGCGAAGCGGCGATCCTGGCCTGGAAGCATCATCCCGAACACAGCGCGATTCGTGAGCGCGGGCGATCGACCTGGTATTCGGCGTGTCATACGCGGGTGTGCAAGGTTGAGCGGGCCTATGCGTTCAAACAGTAAATGATGCAGTGTTCTGGCGTCTTCGCGGGCTTGTCCGCGAAGACGCCAGAACAGCCACCGCAAAACCCTCACCCCCGCACCAAACTCCTCACCGCCGTAATCTGCGGCACGTCCTGTCGATTCATGTACACCCGCAACGGTTCGGTGATGTTGATCCGGTCGTCGATGTTCTGGTCCAGCAGCAACTGAATCAGTTCGCGCTTGAGCGTCATGGTCTGCTCGGGGC
>NZ_JBFTMK010001000.1:0-726 GCF_056396965.1 Pseudomonas sp. 05N434 | reverse complement strand
GGTAGGGAGTATTCTTACTCTTGGTTGCTCTTTTTTGGCTGCTGCACCGTTGCCACAGCTAGATGCCGTGATGCCGTGTGATACTGAAAATGTCAAGGCTTACCGGATATTGTTTGTCGGTGACAGTATTACTTTGCACGGCTTCGACGAGACGACAAGGAAGAATCTAGGATGGAGTCATACAAGTGGTATGGCAGCGTCCTCCAGGCAGTCTGATTATGTAAGTATTTTAAGTCGAGAAATTAGTGATGCCCGCGAGCAGCCGACAGTGGTTTGTTATCACACTGCAGGAGGAAGTGGCACAGTTGACCAGCGACTCCGAGCATTGGGCTCTGTAATTAATACGCACCCAAATCTTGTGGTTATTCAGCTAGGTGAGCACGAAGACTCTAGAAGTGGAATCGATAGTTTAGAAGAAAATTACAGAAAGCTAATTACTGCTCTCCGGCAACTAGACAGTCGTCCGAGTATCATTGCCGTGGGTCCATGGTCCTTGTCTCGTCAGAATGGCCTTGGGCGTTACAGTAGTTGGTCCGGGGAGGTCGATAGAGTGATGGCGGCGGTCTCCTCTGAAGAGCATGTGCCTTACTCTTCAGTAGCGGATATCGCGGCTCTTCCACTGGCCCATGGTGCCGGTTCATCTGATGGGGTGCGCTGGCATCCGAATGATTACGGGCATAGCTTATATGCCAAACGTTTATTTTTATTGTATCAGCAGGCAACTTC
>NZ_JBFTMK010000999.1:0-734 GCF_056396965.1 Pseudomonas sp. 05N434 | reverse complement strand
CAGCAATACCTTGCCCGATATGCAAATCGACACCAGCCTCACCTCGCCAAAAGGCTCTGCCGCGGCGCAGCGCGCACTGGACTATTACTTGAAACCAGCTGTGTCAGAAGTAGCCAGCGAAGAACGTTTCTTTGATGTGAACCGTAACATCAGCAGCGAAGAGGCGCTGGTCCATGCTTCGGATCTGCTGCGGTGCGCCGTTGCCACCGCGCATGAGTCAGCCAACCAACTGCAGGGCGCAAGCCGGGATCTGGCGTTTTCGACGGTGCACATGATCGACATGGCCAAGGCGATGGTCGAACGGGCCCTGGAGGGCAATCAGAACAATTGAGGCGGGAGCGCATTGGAGGAGGACAGGAAAATTTTTCCAATCGCGCAGGTAGAAACATTTGACTTGCAAATGATAATGATTATTATTGCATCAACTGGTCGCGAGATCAGTCGATAGACCAAGAGACCTTAGGTCGGACTCCTGGACTATCTCCTCATCAGGCTAATCACGGTTTTTGACCCGGCTTTTTGCCGGGTCTTTTTTTGCCAGTCAGGCTGGCTTTGGCTTCAGGCTAATGAAGTCTGTAGGTGCTGCAAAATTCGATTGGCGCGGATGATATCAAAAGAATATCTACTGCCAAGAGAAGCCCGGCAGCACTGGGCCAAACTAACGAAAAATAGCACTTGAGAATCAATTGCGCAGTCTCTAAGCTGCATCGGCGTCAAGGAGGACGCCCCCCCTT
>NZ_JBFTMK010000998.1:0-738 GCF_056396965.1 Pseudomonas sp. 05N434 | reverse complement strand
CGACACACCGACCGCGCAACTGGGCACCGATGCCTTCAACGAAGCGCTGCATCACGTGCTGCTGAAAGCCTTTCGCCCGGCGTTTCTGGCGCGCATGACGGTGGTGGCGTATCGGCCACTGGATGAAGCGACGCTGGAAGGGATTGTGCTGGCGAAGCTGGAGAAATTGCGCGGCCGGTACAAGGCTGCGACCGGGAAACAGTTTGAGTTCGATGCCGGGATTGTGCAGGCGGTGTTGGCCAAGTGCAGTGCGGCGGGTGCGAGGGATGTCGAGAATGTGTTGATGACGCAGGTGACGGGGAAGTTGGCGGAGTGGGTGTTGGAGTAAGTCCCGGACGACTGACTCTCTTGTGTAAACAGGAGCAAAGTGTAAACCCGAAGATGTCGCATAGCAGAGGAAGCAGTTGCCATGTGCTGTGCTGGTTATTTTTCGATGAAGGTAGTGCAGCCAATATGAGGTAAGTCATCATGCCGACCCGACTGATAATAGGCGCAGGCGTTTCCGCTGCAGTGTTCCTGAACACCTCATCCGATGGCTATAAAACTGTAGTTGTCGGTGAGGATGGACTATGGGCAAAACTCGTAGAACACCCCATGGGCCAGCCCGCCCACCTCCTGCACTTACCGGGTTCTCCACCACCGTCGTTCACGGTTGCCAATGGTGAAATGAGCCTGGACAACTTCCTCTCCTCAGGTGTTTTTCAGCAAGGCGTCAGTGAAATCGTCAAAGGTAGTCGC
>NZ_JBFTMK010000997.1:0-742 GCF_056396965.1 Pseudomonas sp. 05N434 | reverse complement strand
CCCTGATGCGGACCCATTACCTAGTGACCACGAATCAGAAACGCCCCCCCCAGCAGCCAGCGGTAGCGTTAATTCCATTTCCCGACAAGCGACGCCCTTACACACCACCACCAAAAAAAATAAAAACCGTAAAAATAGCGATGAATTGAATCGGTATAAAAACAATCAACAACCAGTTCGGCAGTTTTTTTGAGAAGGTCAGCATTAAAGCGCTAATAAGAACTGATGCGGCTGGAAATAATACATAAAGCTTAAGTTGGCCGGAATTGGGGTAGCCAACGGCTTTTTGTGGTGCAATTCCAGAATACAGCTCAATGCCAATAAAAAAAACAATGCATGTCAATAACAAGACAATAGTTAATGCAATACGGACTCCTACTTTGCTCCTTTTTTCTAGTTGACTCATGGTCCAGTTCCTACACTAGGATTAAGGTTGATATAGCCAGCAACACCCAGCGCACTGAAAATTACCGGCCCAATGTACTGGTTTAGAGTAGCATTTGGCCCATTGCCGGTCCCCACAAATTGGGCGCCCACGGCGCCATTCTGGTCGGTAATTGAAGAAAATAAATCCGTCCCCTTTGTTTGCTCGTTCTTTTAATTGCAGCGTAGAAGATAAAGAAGATGGACGCGGCGTGCTCGATGGAGAATGTAATAAAGAAAAAGTTGTCAGTCATTGGGTGCGGCATAGAAGTGATTATCGTGTAAGCTTCCATTTGTCCGAATGTCACTGCGAAAATGG
>NZ_JBFTMK010000996.1:0-744 GCF_056396965.1 Pseudomonas sp. 05N434 | reverse complement strand
GGTATAGCCTGGTAAATCGAACCGGTCGGCCACGCCCACAGCAACCGCTTGTTCGAGCAATTGGGCCCTGAGCGCGCCTTCGCCGAAAATGATCAATCGGGCGCTGGGATCAGGCAGTCGGGCGAAGGCATCGATCAATACGTCAAAACCTTTTTGTCGCGCCAGGCGGCCCACGGCGACAATCACCGGGGTGGACTTTTCCTGCAGCCAGCGGTGGTTTGGACGCGCCGGTGCCTTGTCGCGAAAATCGTTGTCGAGCACCGGATTGTCGGCGATGGTGACATCCTGGGGGCGGGTTATGGTGGTGTCGATCAGATCCTGGGCGACGCCGCGCGAGACGCAGATCACCGGATTAGGGATCAGTCGATACAGCAATGGTGCCAGCAGATACGCTGTGCGCACCTTCAACGCAGGGTTGACATATTTGTCATGGGAAAACGCGTTGCGCTCGCTGACATGCAGGCGCGCCAGCGTACCTGACAGCGCGGCGGCAGCGATGGCCACGACGTTGACGTGGGTGAGGGCGGCCAGTAGCGCGTCGAAGCGATTGTGGCGAAGAAAACGTGCCAGCGCCGGCACGGCCCTGGAGCTGCGCACGCTGTGCAACTCGACCTGTTTTACCCGTGGGTCGAGGTGCGCCGAGTTCACGCCGGCGCCAGTGAGCATCAGTAAAGTCACGTCATTGCCAGCATCAGTCAGCGCTCCAGCGAGGCGTGCCATCATTTTTTCGGCACCGCCTCCGCC
>NZ_JBFTMK010000995.1:0-751 GCF_056396965.1 Pseudomonas sp. 05N434 | reverse complement strand
TCCCATCGCAAAGAGTTCTTGCGGGGGATTTTCCTCGCCATGTCGTCGCCCAGTGCGATTCTCTGGTTCGCCGCGGTGGGCGGCACCCTGATTGCCCGTTCCGGTGGCGGCGGCACCCTCAGCTCGGCGTTGTTTCTCGGTGGATTTCTCTGTGCGGGAATTCTCTGGTGCGTCACGCTGTGCTTTGCGGCGAGCCATGGCGGCAAGCTGCTCGGAGACAAACTGCTGCGTTATTCCTACATGGCATCGGCCGCGATCTTCTGCTATTTCGCGGTGTACGTGATTCTTTCGGGTTACAACGAGTTTGTCGGTGCGCCCACCGGCGGGCAGCTTCCGGGGCTCTGACTGGGCGAATCGGGTTTGGCTTCTATACTCCCAGCCGAACCCATCTTTTTCGTTCCCAGGAGTCGAGTCATGGATGAGCAAAAACGCGTCGAACCGGCAGAACCACGCTTCGAAAATGGGCACTTCATGCTCATAGCGGGGCTTGGCGGGCGATTTACCCAAGAGACGGCCGGCAAGATTCCCGAGCTCTGGGATAAATTCGTTCCCCACATCGGCAATGTTCCCGGGCAAAAGGGCGAAGTGACCTACGGCGTTTGCTGCAACCCGGACGGCAAGGGCGGTTTCGAATACATCGCCGGTGTCGAGATCAGCAAGCTCGACGACCTGCCCGAGAAATACCGCTGGGTCGAGATTCAGCCCCAGTATTACGCGGTGTTCGAGCACAAGCGCGGTGTTCGAGCACAAG
>NZ_JBFTMK010000994.1:0-752 GCF_056396965.1 Pseudomonas sp. 05N434 | reverse complement strand
ACAAAAACCCATTAAGGCTAACAAGCTCTTCATGTTTCAGTACCTCACTTAATAAACTTGAATATCGAAAACAATCAAATTTCCGAATCCCAGATAACCGTTACATTGCCGGAATAATATCGTGATCGGCCCGGCCGAATCATCTCAGCCACTTCGCGGGAGGGGATTTCGAAGTGCAGAGTCCCCGGCCTTCGCTCCACATAAAAACCGGGTTGAAACAGCTCGGTACCACTACCATTACGAAGTAGTTGTCGACGGGTCACTGGTTGCCCACTTGCATCGGTCAAGCCGTGTGGAAGACTTACGCTGATATTCAATGGAACAACGTGGCCCGAAATTGGCTCTTGCAAAGAGCAGGTATTGCCATCCTGGGTGTACTGACACTCCAGCTCCATTTTGAAACGCGAAYTGGCCGAGATATTAAACGTTTGGTCCTTGAATAAACGCGTCGGCTTTCGGCCTTGTTGCAGCCAGGATTGCCAGCCACCCTGCGGGACCAATTCCACACGATGACCACCGGGTGGAACTTCAACCTTGAGCATATGCTCAACGGTAAGTGTGAAGTTCAGCGTTAGAGACTCTTCACTGGGCAACATGACATCACCCATATCAAAATCCTTACCCGGGCCAACGGAGTACTGAATACTTCCGGTGTAAGTACCTTGCGACAACTTCAAGGGCTCAGGGGTTTGAAGCTCGTAAGCAAAGTCAAAAGACTTATAATCAAACTCTGGAATAATGTAGTTAGGTGC
>NZ_JBFTMK010000993.1:0-763 GCF_056396965.1 Pseudomonas sp. 05N434 | reverse complement strand
GCACTGTGAAGTTTCCGCGATGAGTTTTCTGAGTACGCCATCCGGTTGAAATTTAAATGAAAATTACGGCCCTGCGGCAATTGTATACGAAAACATGGGTGTGCTGGCCGCCGTCGTTACATTTATATCTGCATGTTATATTTTTTACAGTCATACGCTCTATCACCAAATAGTATAATTGCATTCACAAATTTTGCGCTAGTTTATTTTAAAACCAAGGTCGCCGAATTTTGTGGTAGTGCATCATGGCGAAAACAGTAAAAAGTACCGCAAAGACCAACCTTTATAAAAAGTATGGAGGTAAAGGGGGGCGCGCAAATAATGTATGGTTGGTTTATAGCGAAAAAATGCATCGAGATTTTGCGTTAAATTCTGATGTGCGACTTTTTCATTGGATCTGCTGGCTTGAAACTAACACGGAGGTACGTAGTTATGAGTATTTTGATAAAAATGCGCCAGCCGAACCGGACGGTCAATTGATTACAGCAGATGGCTCTGTTAAGGGCTTTTGGATTACAAAAAAAACCGCTCCTAAACTCTCTATCGATGATATTGATCACGATAAATTAGAGTCTAATCGTATATTGGTTACATCTGATGAGATTCTATCAAAGGCCCCTGAGGCTATGCGGCTTTTAAGCTCACTATCTTTTTGTGCTGGCGTACGTGGGAATGAATTAGCAGCGTTAGAAAACAAGCTTATCCTGGTTGAGCGCCAAATGATAAGAGGAACGGTGAAACAACTATTGGTGGCTCTCAGTGG
>NZ_JBFTMK010000992.1:0-763 GCF_056396965.1 Pseudomonas sp. 05N434 | reverse complement strand
GGAATCGGCGGCCTCGGTCATCTGGCACTACGCTTCCTCAACGCATGGGGTTGCGAAGTCACGGCCTTTACCTCGTCGCTGAGCAAACAGGACGAAGCCAGGCGCCTGGGGGCACACAACGTGCTCGCCTCTACCGACAGTAACGCGCTGAAATCCATTGCCGGCACCCTGGATTTTCTCCTGGTCACCGCCAACGCCGACCTCGACTGGCCGGCCATGCTCGGCACGCTGCGCGGCAAGGGTCGCCTGCACTTTGTCGGCGTCGTGCCTGGCGCTATTCCAGTGCACGTATTCAACCTCCTGCCCCAACAAAAGAGTGTGTCCGCCTCGCCGGTTGGCTCGCCCAGTAACACAGCAACCATGCTTGAGTTCTGCGCCCGGCATCAGATCTTGCCGCAGGTCGAACACTTTCCCATGAGCCGGATCAACGACGCCATTGATCACCTACGCAGTGGCAAGGCGCGTTACCGCGTCGTGCTGGACGCCAGCAAATGACAGACTGGCGCGTCGGGTAATACCGCACGCGCCTTTTGCCATCGCTACGTAAGGCGATCCTGGAAGCAAGCGATGTTGACCTGGTCGCTTCTGGGTGCCCCAGTTGCCCCCGGACACCTGTTCGTTTCCAAAAGAGGTACCAACCCTATGAAGGACACGACTGCTGCGCAGCCGAACGCAGCCTTCGGCAGCTGCTACGGGTCCGCGCACGCCACGGCTTTTGTAGCAGCTGGCGCAGCCTGCGTTCGGCTGCGCAGCAGTCGTAAAT
>NZ_JBFTMK010000991.1:0-770 GCF_056396965.1 Pseudomonas sp. 05N434 | reverse complement strand
CTGCGGTGCAACGTCGTGTAGCACCAACAACAGACTGGGTGTGTTCATGGGCTCAGCCATTGGCGATCAGCGGCCATTGCGTGCCGAGTACGGCGTGATAGTGCCCCAGCAGGCTGTGGACCACGGTGTCCCAGGCGTAATGTTGCTCGACATGCCGTCGGGCCTGTTTGCCCAACGCGGCGCTGCCTTGGCTGAACAGTTCGCGAACGGTGTTGGCCATCGCCACTGGATTGTTCGGCGCGCAGAGCAAGCCGCATTGATCGGTGACAATCTCCTGGAAAGCCCCGGCCGCCACGGCCACCACGGGAATGCCACTGGCCATGGCTTCGAGAACCACCAGGCCAAAGGTTTCCTGGTCSCCGGCATGCACCAGCGCGTCGGCGCTGGCCATCAGGCGTGCGACTTGCGCTGCCGGGCAGAATTCATCGAGGACGGTGACATTGCGCGGCACCAGGGTCGGCATCGACGAGCCCACCAGCAGCAAGTGGTAGCGACGCCCCAGGCGTTTCATGCAGTTGAGCAGCACCGGCAGGTTTTTTTCCTTGGAGCCGCGGCCGGCGAAGATCAGCAGGTGAGTGTTTTCATCGATGCCCAATTCGGCCCGCAGGCCTGGATCCCGAACGCTGGGGTTGAACGTTTGCAGGTCGACGCCCAAGGGCTGTACGAAAACGTTCTTCACCCCCAACCCGATCAGTTTGTCGGCCATGACCTGGCTTGGCGCCAGAACCCGGTCGAAGTTGCCGTAGAGCTTGCTGACATAAGCCTCGACA
>NZ_JBFTMK010000990.1:0-771 GCF_056396965.1 Pseudomonas sp. 05N434 | reverse complement strand
GATCGCATCAGCCCAGCGTTCGTTGTTATCAATCAGATCCTGTAAGTCGTTCATGCAATGAAGCCTCGAGAATGATGCACTGCTTTGACAGACAACCGCCCGTCGGGGTCACGCACGAGATGCAGATCCCCCTGATGTCCTGATGTATGTAGCGGCTAGCCGGCGCTCCCTGCCCGCGGGAATTCTCGGCAGTCCAGTGGGTCAATTGTAGTAGGGCCTACAGTATGAGGAATAGCCATGACTGATTCACGACGTCCGTTCGATAAGGAGCCACCCGAGCCCATCGACGACGATGAAGACCGCATGGGCTCGGTGCATGAGCTGGATTTCGACGAGGAAGAGCCCGGCACCAGAATCGGCGACCTGGCACCTGAACACGAGCATACACAGCAAATGCCCGACGCACGCGTCCGTAAACCCCGCATGACTGGGGGCTCGACCAATGACAATGACGCCACCGACGATGACTTGACCCCGGAAACCCTGATCCGTGAAGACGGCGCACGGGATGCCCACGAAGCGGGTGAAGACGGCCAGGCGGATYGGGATCTGAGCATTGTCGACGGGGACGACATCGGTGGGGGCGATGGGCTGGATGAAGCGGAACTGGCCCGGCAGGATCCATTGGACGGCAAGCCTTGATCGTTGACGTCCGTGCAGACGCCTTCGCGGGCGAAGCTTGCCCGCGAAGCCTTTAGAAACGATCAATCAACCAAGGTGCAGGCCATCACCACGGCATCTTCTCGCCCGCCAACCGCCGGGTAGTAATCC
>NZ_JBFTMK010000989.1:0-1255 GCF_056396965.1 Pseudomonas sp. 05N434 | reverse complement strand
GGTTTAGAACACACAAAGTAGAACCTATGCCCTTTAGGGAAAAATATATACTGAAACCGTTTAAAGTGCGGCTTAAGATTTTCAGGAATACTTATTTCCGCTACTTCGTCTTCTGTAGCCGCATCCATGTTTTCGGTATTGAACCAAGGTGCGGCAGAATCCAGTTTTAGGAATTTGTAGATTTCCCCTCTCACCCCTGCAAGTGGGTTGCTTGGGTCTAGGTAACGACACGAACCCAATAGTAAAGCATCGTCCCCACGTACAAGGGCACTCAACCGGTAGCGAGCTAACTTTTGCAACATTTCGATATATTTTTCGGGCGTATGGGGTTGAAGTACAATATTGAGCGCACCGATATGTATTGCTGAAGTTCTTACTCGAGCCATTTTTTATTTTTCCAGAGTATTAGATTGCAGGCGTAAACCTGTGCCAAAATCAATCACTTGAAAGTTAACAAACAACTATTCATTGCACATGGTCATGCAGCCCGGCGAGTCTTCTTCACTGATTTTTTTGAGTACAGGCGCACCGACCGCTTTAACAATTGCAGCTTCATCAACGTGCTGGATATCGGCAAAAGCGGTGGAAAAAGAGAAAACCAAAAAGGCAGCTGCAAGCGATGCTTTGAGCACGGATCACATCCCTATGTCGGTTGGAGGTATCGCCGGTTGGCAGCTGTCGCCAGCCCTATAGCCGGGCTTTGGCGAGTGGATCATCGGCGTCCCTGTCTGTTTGATCCGTTCTTAATGGGTACAGATTATGCTGGCCGTTTGGTATCGGCAAGGGCTTCAGTCAAATCCTTTAGGCGCTGCTCGACATCCATTAAGCGTTTCTTTTCCTCAGCAGCGCTTTGTATCTCCCGCTTGCCTGCGTCGCCCAGGGAGCGAAACAGTTCAAGCATGGCCTTCTCTTGCATATTTACAGACTCGGGGTCAGCTCCACTGGCCGACATACCGTGAAACATAGAACCCTCGCCAGTTAACAACCAGTCCACGCTCACACCCAAATGAGTGCGCAACGCACCCATTGCTTTCGCGTTGGGTTCACGCTCATCAAGAAGATAATTCTGTAGTGTCCTGTAGGGTATTCCCACAAGGTCAGAGGCTTCCTTGATAGACAAGCCCTTCTGGTCGAGAACACTGCGCAGGCGGGTGGCTATACTCATTTTTTCATACTATCCGGTTGACGCACCCATTTGGGTGCGTATACTGCGAACAAACAGGTACATCTTAACCAAGTAGGAACACATCAACCA
>NZ_JBFTMK010000988.1:0-781 GCF_056396965.1 Pseudomonas sp. 05N434 | reverse complement strand
ACTATGCTCCATGCGCATCTGGGGGATAGGTGCGTGGCGGCTCTTGTGATAACATCCGGCGGTTTCCAGGGTAGCCTGATGTGGCTGCCTTTACTGCGCAGATCCATGGCATAACTCGTTGATTTGTCGTAAGTCGGTGCATGGCACTCAGTCTGTACCGGCGAGCTTCGTTCGTCCCATATGGATGTGACGAAGTTTCACCAGAAAAAGGAATCAGGCTTCTCATGGGCGAACTGGCCAAAGAAATCCTCCCGGTCAATATCGAAGACGAGCTGAAGCAGTCCTACCTCGACTACGCGATGAGCGTTATTGTCGGGCGGGCACTGCCGGATGCGCGCGATGGCTTGAAGCCCGTGCACCGGCGTGTGCTGTTCGCGATGAGCGAGCTGGGCAACGACTTCAACAAGCCGTACAAGAAATCTGCCCGTGTTGTCGGTGACGTGATCGGTAAGTATCACCCGCACGGTGATACCGCGGTGTACGACACCATCGTTCGGATGGCGCAGCCATTCTCGCTGCGTTACCTGCTGGTGGACGGTCAGGGCAACTTCGGTTCGGTGGACGGCGACAACGCCGCGGCCATGCGATACACCGAAGTACGCATGACCAAGCTGGCGCACGAGCTGCTGGCCGACCTGCATAAAGAAACCGTGGACTGGGTGCCGAACTACGACGGCACCGAAATGATCCCCGCGGTCATGCCGACCAAGATCCCCAACCTGCTGGTCAACGGCTCCAGCGGGACCAAGATCCCCAACCTGCTGGTCAACGGCTCCAGCGG
>NZ_JBFTMK010000987.1:0-785 GCF_056396965.1 Pseudomonas sp. 05N434 | reverse complement strand
GGCCGCCTGCGGCTGACTTACTCACAACCGTGGGCACCGGAAGTACCGGCGGTGCAAACCTTCGACTGCGCCATCGCGGTTAACTGATCGTGGGCTGGCTGATTCTGGCGCTGATGGGCGCGGTGACCTTTATGTATGGCCTGAGCGTGCATGCCGCGCTGCTCTGCCTGCTGGTCAAACCGATGCCTGTGCTGGCCCTGCTCGGCTGGTTGCACGATGCACCGCCCAGCGAGTATCGACGCTGGATCAGCCTGGGTTTGATTTTCTCCTTGGTCGGCGATGTGTTGCTGGCATGGCCACAAGACTTGTTCGTGTTTGGACTTGGAGCATTTTTGCTCGCGCATCTGGCGTATCTGAAGGCTTACTTGAGCGATTGCCGGCGTCTGGCTGTGTTGCCGCTGATCCTCGCCTTCGGCGTGGGTGCCGTGCTGCTGGGGATTCTGATTTCCAATGGCTTGGGGCCGCTGCTGGTCCCAGTGATCGTCTACGGCCTGGCCATCAGCGCCATGCTCTGGCGCGCCCTGGCCCGACTCGGCACCGATGTACCCAAACGCTCGGCGCTGCTGGCTGCGGCGGGCGCGGTGGCGTTTGTGTGTTCTGACAGCGTGATTGGCATTAACCGGTTTGTGATGCCATTTCATGCCGCGCCTTACGTGATCATCCTGAGTTACTGGCTGGGGCAATGGGGGATTGCGGCGGCGTTCACCCAGAAACCGCGCTGAATCCTGTGGCGAGGGAGCTTGCTCCCGCTGGGCTGCGAAGCAGCCCCAACTTCAGGTTCAGCG
>NZ_JBFTMK010000986.1:0-787 GCF_056396965.1 Pseudomonas sp. 05N434 | reverse complement strand
CAGTGTTGAGTTTCAAGTAATCCAGCAGAATCCGCCCGGTCTCGCTCAGGTAGGCGTCGTCTTCTGGCTTGGTCTTGTCTGGCTCGGCCGCGATGGCATCTTCGTCTTCTTTCTTCAGCTCTTTGAGCGGCTCTTCACCCTTGGCCTTGCGACGGATGTTTTCCATGGCCAGTTGCTTGGCTTCGATATCGGCGTGTTGTGCACGACGGTCGGCTTCATTGAGGCTGACGGTTTTTTCGGCCATCAGCTTCTGGGCCAGGGCCAGTTTGTCGCGGATGAACACGAACTCCGCGTCTTTGGCCGAGCGCATATCATGCTCGGACTTGAGCTGCGTGATGTACGGTTTGAACGGGTCGACCGCCGGCTTGATGGCCGCACGGATGGTGTCCCACGGCATGGCTTCCGGCAGGGCGCTTTCGCCGATTTCCTTGGTGTCGATGATCGACGGGTAATCGATGTCCGGCAGTACGCCCTGATGCTGGGTGCTCTGGCCGGAAACCCGGTAGAACTTGGCCAGGGTCAGTTTCAGTTCGCCATGGTTCAGCGGCTGAATGGTTTGCACGGTGCCTTTGCCGAAGGTCTGGCCGCCGATGATCAGTGCACGGTGGTAGTCCTGCATCGCACCGGCGAAGATCTCCGACGCCGAGGCGGACAAACGGTTGACCAGCAGCGCCATCGGGCCTTTGTAGAACGCGCCCGGGTTTTCATCTTCCAGTACATCGACCCGGCCGTCGGCGTTACGCACCAGCACGGTCGGACCTTTGTCGATGAACAAGCTGGTCAGTTC
>NZ_JBFTMK010000985.1:0-788 GCF_056396965.1 Pseudomonas sp. 05N434 | reverse complement strand
CACCTTGAGGATGCATATGCTCGAGAATAGACTTGATCGCAATCGAGCTACTGCCCGGCTCATCCTCATGGATGTAACCATGGGCGATACGAACTCCGATATCGTCATAGGGTGCCGGTTTGAACGCTTCCCTTATCTCAGCATCGGTAACAACTCGCAGTGACTTAAGCAAATGCCGTCCGATGTCGCGATGTCCAAGCTCGGCGAATTGTTGCACCCACTGTTCAGGGCTGGCAGATTTAAGCGTAGACTTTTCCCATTGGCTTTCCGCATATGACTTCCAATGGATTTTTAAAGACATAAGTTCCGGTGTCATCGCCTGGAACATAGTTTTTGTGGTCGCACAGGGCCGAAAACGTACCTCCTCGCTATCGAGCAGGTCCTTATCAAGCAACCCAGGCTGAAAAAAAATCATACTAGACGAAGCATTGAAAAACTCATCAATGATTTCATCAGTATACTCTTCCACATTGACCTTTGGGGCGTTCAACACGCGTACGCTTACATGGCGTTCCCAGCCAGCGCAGCAGGCGTCCGCAAGTTTTGAAATGAGACTAGCCGCGTCACGCGCATAAATCACTACGATCAGTCTTGGAAGAGAGAAGGCTGGCAAATATCCGTACACACCTCCTCCATCACTTCTTCGATTTAGAAAAAAACGCGTCCAGCAATGTCCCAGCCGGTAGCTTCAAATCGCGAAGGTCAGCAATCGACATATTGCTGACCGCTTGGAGGACAATATGTCTAAACTCTTCATCGGTGCTCGCTTCAGCGTGCAGGTGGTGGGC
>NZ_JBFTMK010000984.1:0-789 GCF_056396965.1 Pseudomonas sp. 05N434 | reverse complement strand
AGCGATAGTTGCCGGCCCTGTGGATTTTTACCACAAAGAGACTTTCGCCAATTGGGTATTAGGCAAGTTCCTTGATACCTACTCATTTCAATTTGCGATTGTGAACAGTATGGAATCCCATATAGTACTCAAACCCTTGGCTGATCGCTATATTCCGACAATCAGCTTGATCCACGAGTTCGCTGTATATATTCGCCCCCGCACGCGAATCCAAAATGCATTGCTATGGGCAAGTCAAACCGTTTTCTCTGCCGACATTACACTCGACAGTGCAACACAGATACTGCCAGAACTGACTTCGTGTCAACTTCCTGTGTTGGCGCAAGGCAAAAGCATTATCCCTGGCGAGGTACATGGTCCAGCTCATATCGAAGCAGAGAAGGCGATGCTGCAAAAAATTATGCGCCCTGGCGGACCTGAAGATGACACGATCGTTATATTAGGTGCCGGCTGGGTACAAATCCGCAAAGGTGTAGACTTGTTTATTGAGTGCGCGACCCGCGTAATCAATTCACCTATAGGTCATAAGTGCCGTTTTGTCTGGATCGGTAATAATTACAATCCAGAGAAAGATAATCATTACTCTGTTTACCTTCAAGATCAGATCCAGCGCGCCGGAATCTCGGAGCAATTCAAGATTATTTCCGAAACAGCCGCCATTGAGCATGTCTACGCCCTGAGCGACATGATGCTGTTGACCTCCCGTTTGGACCCATTGCCCAACGTTGCCATTGACGCAATGGTCCTGGGCCTGCCGGTTCTATGTTTCGACAAGACAACGGGTATTGC
>NZ_JBFTMK010000983.1:0-790 GCF_056396965.1 Pseudomonas sp. 05N434 | reverse complement strand
CGGTTTGCCTGCTGCACCGTAGGTTCTGGTTTTACGACGGCTGCGCCGCCGAACGCAGCCTCGCGCTGCTCGACAGCTGCTACGGGGTTGTGGTGAATGTGTTTGAACTGCTCGCCCACGCATCAGTCGCATACATACAGCAGCCCTGATTCAGAGGAGTGAACGTGACCCACGATGCCGAACGCCAAGCCGTCGAATCAGTGCCATCGAACACGCCCCCGGCGATTCGCCGACTCAGAGTACTGACGGTCAATACTCACAAGGGTTTCACCGCCCTCAACCGACGTTTCATCCTCCCGGAACTGCGCGAAGCGGTACGCAGTACGTCGGCGGACCTGGTGTTTCTGCAGGAAGTGGTCGGTGAGCATGACCGGCATTCTTCCCGTTACAACGACTGGCCACCGACCTCGCAGTACGAATTCCTGGCCGACAGCATGTGGAGCGATTTCGCTTACGGTCGCAACGCGGTCTACCCCGACGGCCATCACGGCAATGCCCTGCTGTCGAAATACCCGATCCGCGAATTTCGCAACCTCGATGTCTCGATCACCGGCCCCGAGCGGCGCGGCTTGCTGCACTGTGTGCTGGATGTGCCGGGCCATGCCGAAGTGCATGCCATTTGCGTGCACCTGAGCCTGTTGGAAAGCCATCGACAACTCCAGCTGCAGTTGCTCTGCCTGTTACTCGAATCGTTGCCAGAGGACGCCCCGGTCATCATTGCCGGCGACTTCAACGACTGGCAGTTGCAAGGCAATGCCACCCTCGCCCGACGCGACTACCTGCATGAAGC
>NZ_JBFTMK010000982.1:0-791 GCF_056396965.1 Pseudomonas sp. 05N434 | reverse complement strand
AACGAGTAGAGCGTTACAATTATTGCAGTTGGTATTGGTGCCCTCGACATCATTTACGTTACCCAGATAAACATGCTCAACCCCCATGCTCCGGGCAATGTCCCGAGCCTTCAGGAGTCTATCCACGGGCGTCCTGATGCTATTACTCATTTTATAATCAGGGTGAAACCTTACAAAGTGGAGCGGTACATTCGGGCCCAGTTCATCCAGTACCCACTGGCTGATTTTCCTGGCGGTATCCTCATCGTCACTGATATCGGTAACCATCAAGGTGCTGACTTCAACATATTTACCAGCATCGTATACTTTCTTGATGCCAGCCAGAACGGGCTCTACCCAGCCTGTTGTGACTTTTCGATAGTATTCGGGGGAGATGGACTTTAGCGAAATCGAGAATATGTCGATGACGGGCAATAGTTCATCAATGGCTTCTTCACTGATAAAAAAAGCTGATTTATATAAATTGATTAAGCCCGCTTCCTTTGCCAGCTTTGCCGTATCGAGGATGAATTCATGCCAGACAACAGGGTCGTTATACGTCCAGGAGATAACGCGTATACCATGCTTTAAGGCGGTTTCTACAACCTGTTCAGGCGTATAGTAGTAAACATCTTTGTCTGTCACATACTTGGCCTGAGAGGTCTTCCAATTGTGGCAGTAGCCGCAGTTAAGCATGCAGCCGATATTGCCTAGGGAAAGGATTCGCTCTCCGGGAGCAAAGTGGAATACCGCCTCGGTTTCGATGGTCTCTTCGGTGCTGTGAACGCCTTTGCCATAATTCAATGTAACTA
>NZ_JBFTMK010000981.1:0-798 GCF_056396965.1 Pseudomonas sp. 05N434 | reverse complement strand
GCACAGTTCGAGTTGAAAGAGTTACTCAAGGCCGATGAATTGACCATTGATCCGGACAACGTCCAGGTGCAGGTTGCCTCGCGCCTGATGTCCACGGCAAAGACGTTAACGCTGTCGGCTTTTGCATTGACTCACTTTGATGAACTGGACAGTGCCGACTTCAAGTTGAAGTCACTCACCTCAGCCGCCATCCCTGCCAAAATGGACAAGCCTTACATCAAGAGCCTGATACGAAAGCTGAATGTCGGTCAGTTCCACAAAAAATTTGTGGAGGCGGCGCTTGCCGAAACCAGCACCACTGCGAAATCCTGCAGACAGCTGTTCGCCGCACAATTGCCCTGGCAACTGCTGCACTACGCGCATTCGCTAAAACTGCAGGAACGCCTGAGCGAAACCGGGCTCGACCTCGTTCGGCAGGTCATGGACATGCCCGATGCAATCGCCCGCGAGGCCGTCAGCGGTACGAATGCGATAATCCGTCCACTTGAGCTTCTCTTCGGTAAAGACCAGTCGATCAAAGTCCCGGGAATGTATTTGATCGGCCCCAAACAGAACACCCCGGGACCCGAGGTGCTTATCGCGCCCTATAGCCCTGAGCATGGCGTGAAGGAATATGAAAACGAAAAGCTGTTGCTGACCGAGCTCAAGTCACAAGGGCCATTACAAAGTTGGGTGCGCAACAGGCTGTCGGACACCGGCCGCACGCATTACGACACCCATGTGACGGGTACGAAAGCGTCCGGCAAGATCAGTCTGGCCTCCAACCCCATCAAGGGCCATCTGTTCAGGCACCTGTTC
>NZ_JBFTMK010000980.1:0-808 GCF_056396965.1 Pseudomonas sp. 05N434 | reverse complement strand
CGCCTACAACAACACCCTGCAAGGCGGGGCCGGCAATGACTGGCTGGATGGCGGCGCCGGCGCCGACACCCTCAGCGGCGGCAGCGGCGACGACACCTACGTCATCGACAACGCCACCGACACGGTCACTGAGCTCGCCGACGAAGGCCACGACCTGATCCGCACGGCGGTGAGCTACACCCTCTCGGCCAACGTCGAAGACGGCGTGCTGCTCGGCACCGCCGCGTTGAACCTCACCGGCAACGAACTCGATAACAGCCTCACCGGCAACGCCGCCGCCAACTTCCTCAATGGCGGTGCCGGCCAAGACSTCATGATTGGYGGTGCAGGCAACGACGTTTACGTTGTGGATAACGTGGGTGACGTGGTGGTGGAAACCRGCACCTCGCTGAGCGAAATCGACACGGTTATGTCGTCGATCAGCTACACCCTGGGCAGCAACCTCGAGAACCTGACCCTCACCGGCAACGATAACCTCACCGGTACCGGCAACGCCCTGAACAACGTGCTGATCGGCAACAGCGGCAACAACGTGCTGGAGGGCGGAAGCGGCGCCGACGTGATGATTGGCGGCTTCGGCAATGACACCTACGTCGTCGACAGCCTCAAGGACGTGGTCACCGAGACCAGCACCCTGCTATCTGAAATCGACACCGTACGCGCCTCGGTGAGCTGGGCCCTGGGCGCCAACCTGGAAAACCTCACCCTGACTGGCAGCGACAACCTCACCGGCGTCGGCAATGCCCTGAACAACGTGCTGACCGGCAACAGCGGCAACAACGTGCTCAACGGTGGCGCGGGGCTGGAC
>NZ_JBFTMK010000979.1:0-809 GCF_056396965.1 Pseudomonas sp. 05N434 | reverse complement strand
GGGTAGTGATGTTGGTGTAGCCGTCGACGATCCGCCCCATGAGTTTGGAGCGCGCATCGGAGGACACCACCGAACGCTCTTTCACCCGCGGCACGAAGTAGTAGAGCGCGCCGATGTAGGCGGCGATCCAGATCAGCAGCGGGATCATCAGTCGCCAGTCGGCTTCGGCGAACAGCACCAGCGAGCTGATCGCATAGATCAGCACGTGCCACAGCGCATCCACCGCTTGCACGGCAGAGTCGCGCAGGGAGTTGCCGGTTTGCATGATGCGTTGGGCGATGCGCCCGGCGAAGTCGTTCTGGAAGAAATTCAGGCTCTGTTTGAGCACGTAACTGTGGTTCTGCCAGCGGATCAGGCTGGTCATGCCGGGACTCAAGGTCTGGTGCACCAGCATGTCATGCAGGGCGAGGAACAAGGGGCGCAGGATCAGCGCCACCGCCGCCATCCAGGCCAATTCCACGCCGTGGACCTTGAAGAAGTCGACGTTGGATGTGCTCTGGGTCAGGTCGATGATGCGACTCAGGTAGCTGAACAGCGCCACTTCGATCAGCGCGCCGAACAGGCCGACGACCAACAAAACGGCGAAGATTGGCCAGACCTGCTTGAGGTAGTAGGTATAGAAGGAGAGAACCCGACTCGGTGGAGCCGCCGTCGGGGCGTCGCGGAAAATGTCGATCAGTTTTTCGAAACGGCGATAAAGCATCGGTTCTCCGCCCGTGTACGGGCTCTCCTTTAAACGATATGAGCGGCGCCGGATATCGACCGGCCACCGCTCAAGACTGCCGGTGTACTCAGTCGATGCGCTTGGC
>NZ_JBFTMK010000978.1:0-814 GCF_056396965.1 Pseudomonas sp. 05N434 | reverse complement strand
GAGTACAACCGCGAGTTCCAGGATAGCGTCGTTACCACTGATAACTGGCGTGCCGAGTATTCTCTGGACCGATTCCTTACCGATAAGTGGTTCTGGCAAGGTCGTTTGAATTACAAGCGCGACAAGGTCGAAGAGCTGTCCCGGCAGCGCACCATCGGTACCGGCCCCGGTTATCAGTTCTGGGATGACGAACTGGGCGCCTTCTCCCTAGGGTCGCTCTTGAATAACACCGACTATGAGTATTCCAATGGCCGCAAGGAAAATTTCTATTCCTTGGCGATGAAGTGGGACTACAACCGTTATCTGGTCGGCAAGAAGGTTGAGTTCTTCACCAAGGGTGAGGTGGGTAAGCCTTTGTCGGGTGTCGCGGATTACGCCCTCGATGCCGAGGTCGGTCTGCGCTACAAAGTCACTGATTGGGCATCGCTGAATCTGAAGGCTGAGAGAGACATTATCAGCGGCAGCGATGAGGCTGACCTGAGCAAGACCCGATATACCGCAGGGTTTGGCGTGGCCTGGTAACACGCTGGAAGATCAAAAGATCGCAGTCTTCGGCAGCTCCACACTTGTGGGTGCCGCCGAAGGGTGCGATTTTTTGTTGCCTCACAAAACACACAGGCACAAAAAAGCCCCGCTTTTAAGGGCGGGGCCTTTTACTAAAGCAAGTACAAGTTAGATAACTTGAACTTCTTCAGCTTGCATGCCTTTCTGACCGCGGGTAGCGATGAAAGAAACCTGTTGGCCTTCTTTCAGGCTTTTGAAGCCGTCGGATTGGATAGCTTTGAAGTGAACGAACAGGTCGTCACCGGATTGT
>NZ_JBFTMK010000977.1:0-818 GCF_056396965.1 Pseudomonas sp. 05N434 | reverse complement strand
CGCTTCCGATCTCTCGTTAGCGGGAGGCGAATTCTACAGCGTTAGTCGCTGCTGTCAACACCTCTTTTTCTCCGCTTTCGACCGAGAAGATCGAATCGTCAATAAGGCGACAATMCCCTGCCCTAYCAACTCCTTCTGGCTTCGATGAACTGAAGCGTAACCGCTGTCGAAAACTGCATAACTCGTTGTTTACCAAGGAGTTTTCCGTTTCGACTGCGCCGGAAGTGGGGCGAATTATAGACGTCCAGAATCTGCCGTCAACCCCTGATTACGCTTTTCTATCAGGATGTTCAAAATCCCTGCTTATATATAGACGCAACCGCAACGAATGCGCAGTATATTGCCCAACACATTACAAACTACTCTCGTTTCTCACCTCGGACGATGCCACGCAATGAATGACCACCCCCGCAGCCTTGCCTCGACCCTGTTCTCGGTAGGCCTGCTCTTGATAGCCATGGCATCGATCCAGTCCGGAGCCTCCCTGGCCAARAGCATGTTCCCGGTTATCGGCGCTCAAGGGACCACCACCCTGCGGCTGATCTTCGCCAGCGTGATCATGCTGCTGCTATTGCGCCCATGGCGAGCGAAGCTCACCGCAAAATCCCTGCGCACGGTAATTGTCTATGGGATGGCGCTGGGCGGCATGAACTTCCTCTTCTATATGTCCTTGAACACTGTCCCTCTGGGTATCGCGGTAGCCCTGGAGTTCACCGGCCCATTAGCGGTCGCTATTTATGCCTCACGTCGGGCGATCGACTTTCTGTGGATCGCTCTGGCGGCAGTGGGTTTACTGCTGTTGATTCCAACTGGCGCCA
>NZ_JBFTMK010000976.1:0-819 GCF_056396965.1 Pseudomonas sp. 05N434 | reverse complement strand
GTATTCGGTGGTCCTCGGCAGCCAACGTCAGTCCAACCAACAACCGATCCCGGTCACCTCACCCTTGCTGATCCGCCTCAAGGGCAAACCCTTGAACAAGGGTGCGACCATCAGCCAGGTGATGGTCAACTTCGATGGCGAAAGCAAAAGCCTGAAAAAGCCGATCTACGACAACAAAAGCAAAACGCTAACGCTCTATTACCCGTTGGCCCAGTACCGGGTGGTGATCGACTTGCTGCGCAACGACACGGTGTATTGCCAGTTTCTGAGTTACGCCAACGGCCATATCTGGGCCGATCTGCACACCGGCAGCGTTCGTCCGCGTTGAGCCCGGCATCAAGGCAGGGGTAAACTGCCCGCCCTGTGAAATGTCTGCGAGCTGGAGTCGGCAATGCGTAAAGATAAGAAGCAAGTGATTGGTGACGAGATCGGCGATGCGCAGATCAAACTGTTCCTCGATTTTGAGCCGGTCGACGCCACTTCACCGTCGCTGCACAAACTGATCAAGGCCTACCGCGGTCTGCGCATCGATGACTTCGAGCGTTTTCTGACGTTCTTTGTCGAAGCCGGCTACGATCTGGACGGCAAGGATGAGCACGGCAATGACTTCGTGGCCCTGATTCAGGATCAACGTAACGCGGCCGAGTACATCGAGTTGATCGACAAGGCTCGCGGTTAACGTCAGGCACACTGGAATTTTGTGGCGAGGGAGCTTGCTCCCGTTGGGCTGCGAAGCGGCCCCAAAATGCTGCGAATGGCGGAGATTTTGTGAGCGCTGCGCACTGGTGCGCCAGCCCGGTCAAGCGGGAGCAAGCACCC
>NZ_JBFTMK010000975.1:0-825 GCF_056396965.1 Pseudomonas sp. 05N434 | reverse complement strand
CGCCATCCCTTTCAATGCTTCGAGACTCTGCGGGCCGGCCAGGCTCAACGTCATTTGCCCGGTCTGATAAAACTGCTGATGGAAGTCCTTCAACGCTTGCTGAAACTCGGGCTGCGGAATCGGCAGGCTGTAACGGTTGCCAGCATGAAACGCCCGTAACGGGTGAGCCGCCGAGAGCCCGTCGAACAGCGCGAATTGCTGTTGGGCTGTGGCATCCCGCGACCAGGCGACAAATTCGGCGTGCAGCACTTCCCGTTCCCGCCGCTGATCGTCCGGATTCATACGCGGATGGGCGAGCATGTCTGACAGACGCTCCAGCCCAGCGCTGAACGCCTGGGGCGGCAGTTCGAAAAAGAAGTCCGTCGTCCGTTCGCTGGTTCGCGCGTTTACCTGCCCGCCATGACCTTGTACGTAGGCCATCAGCCCTTGTCCTGCGGGAAAGCGCTCTGTACCCAGGAACAGCAAATGCTCGAGAAAGTGCGCCAGCCCCGGCCAGGCCGATGGCACGTCGTGACTGCCGGCAGCGACCCGCAACGCAGCGGCGCCGCGCTTCAAACCGGGRGCATGACGCAGCGTCACCCGCAAACCGTTGGCCAGGGTTTCAGTGTGAAGGTGGGGGTGATTCAGCGCAGGCATGAGCACTTCCAGAACAGAGAAGCGCTAATGCTAGCGGATTAGGGGGCGTTCTCAATGAGTTTCCACACTGCGCCGGGGAAACATATTGAGAACGCCCCCTAAGTGGATCAGCGCTTGTTCAGCGCGTCGTAAAGCTCGGGACGGCGATCGAGGAAGTAGCGATTGGCTGCGCGGGAATCGATAATCGAT
>NZ_JBFTMK010000974.1:0-827 GCF_056396965.1 Pseudomonas sp. 05N434 | reverse complement strand
ATCGACGAGACCATCAAGGCCAAGAAACGTCCGATCATCATCATTACCTCCAACAACGAAAAAGAACTGCCGGACGCCTTCCTGCGCCGCTGCTTCTTCCATTACATCGCGTTCCCGGATCGGGTGACGCTGCAGAAGATCGTCGACGTGCACTACCCGGACATCAAGAAAGACCTGGTCAGCGAAGCGCTGGACGTGTTCTTCGACGTGCGCAAGGTGCCGGGCCTGAAGAAGAAGCCCTCGACCTCCGAACTGGTGGACTGGCTGAAACTGCTGATGGCCGACAACATCGGCGAAGCGGTGCTGCGCGAACGCGATCCGACCAAGGCCATTCCGCCGCTGGCAGGCGCCCTGGTGAAGAACGAACAGGACGTGCAATTGCTTGAACGTCTGGCGTTCATGAGCCGTCGCGGCACTCGCTAAGTACCAATAAGGGCGATCGCCATGCTGCTCAATCTGTTCAACGAAATGCGCGCAGCCAAGGTGCCGGTCTCGGTGCGTGRGCTGCTGGACCTGATCAACGCGCTGAAACAGCGCGTGACCTTCGCCGACATGGACGAGTTTTATTACTTGTCGCGGGCGATCCTGGTGAAGGACGAACGGCATTTCGACAAGTTCGACCGGGCGTTCGGTGCCTACTTCAATGGCCTGGAAAAACTCGACGATCACCTTCAGGCGTTGATCCCCGAAGACTGGCTGCGCAAGGAATTCGAACGCTCCCTGACCGACGAAGAGCGGGCCGCGATCCAGTCCCTCGGCGGCCTGGACAAGCTGATCGAAGAGTTCAAGAAGCGCCTGGAAGAACAGAAAGCTGGAAGAACAGAAAG
>NZ_JBFTMK010000973.1:0-836 GCF_056396965.1 Pseudomonas sp. 05N434 | reverse complement strand
CATCCGCGCCACGGCCGAGATCATCCAGCGCTGCCGACCTTGGCGGTGTAGCCGATGACGCCGAGCATGCTCCGGAAGTGGTTTGATAATGCCCCGAAGTTTGCCGGCATTCCCAAGGCTGATTTTCAAATGCGCGTACGGACGAAGGCCGCGACGGATAAGGAAGAATCGACACGCAACATTCGTGCTGCACGCGATCAACTTGGGCACACCACCGTAGGCATGACAGAGAAGTACATTCGAATGCGTAAAGGGATGAAAGTCACGCCCACAAAATGACCAGTGGTAGCGAATTGCGGAGCAGAGATAGATTTTTGCGGTGGTACTCGATGCTCTGCCCCGTCGCGCCGGTAAAACAGATCATCAGGCCGCGCTCGTCGTATTCCCAAGCATTGGTTTTGCCGGAGCAGTCGGTATATTTCACGAGTTGGCCAGCGTCGTTGTATTCGAGCTCTTTCTCGTTGCCGTTTGCATCCTTAATAACGATCACCAACCTGCCGTTCGTCTTCAACCAGGTGATGGTGCTCGGCGACCTGCCGATCCGTGCCGCGAAGGCGCTCTTGTACAGGTAGTCGAATACGCTTAGGAGCTCTCCTTTTCAGCGGCTTCTCAATGAATCCTTTCAAGATTTCAGTGATTGAAATTTCAGTAAGCTGGCAGGCCTTCCACTAACAAGATCCCGCGGGTTTCCGACCCCGTGTCCTTTGCAAGTCCCCAGGGGCCCCGCCGGTTTTCTGCCTGGCCGGCTACCGAAGTCGGACAGGTCTGACAGTTCAAGCAGTGACATAGGAGGGCGTGGCCTGTTCATGGGCTACCTAATACTTGAAATACTGGCG
>NZ_JBFTMK010000972.1:0-840 GCF_056396965.1 Pseudomonas sp. 05N434 | reverse complement strand
CGAAGGCAGGAAGGTGAACCAGGTCACCAGCGTGGCCGCGACGGCTCCGGCCAGAAACACCTGATCGGCGCCGAACACCTGCGAGACATAGGCGCCGACAAAGCCGACGAAAGCCACCACCATGATCAGCGGCCCCGGTGTGGTTTCCCCCAGCGCCAATCCGTCGATCATTTGTGTCGGTGTCAGCCAGCCATAATGACCGACCGCGCCTTGGTAGACGTAGGGAAGCACCGCATAGGCGCCGCCAAAGGTCAGCAATGCGGCCTTGGTAAAGAACCAGCCCATCTGAGTCAAGGTGCCGTCCCAGCCAAAGAGTACGGTCAAGACCCCCATCGGCAACGCCCACAACGCTGCGCCGATGAGTGCCAGCAGCGCCAGTTTCAACCAGCTGAACCGGGCATGCTCAGGGGACGGGGTGTCGTCATCGATCAATGCTGGGCCGAAGGACTTTTTGGCGGCGCTATGGCCCCCGGTCCTGAATTTCTCGGGCGCCAGGCGGCCTCCTGCATAACCGATTAACGCGGCTCCCAGCACGATCAGCGGGAACGGCACGTTGAACGCGAAGATCGCGGTAAATGACGCCGCCGCCATAGCCCACAGCCAGTTGTTCTTCAGCGCGCGCGAGCCGATTCGATGGGCCGCCTGCACGACGATGGCCGTCACGGCGGGCTTGATGCCATAGAAAAGCCCGGCCACCACCGGGACTTCGCCGAAGGCGATATACATCCAGGACAGCGCGATCAGGATGAACAGTGAGGGCAACACAAACAGCCCCCCGGCGATCACCCCACCCCAGGTTCGATGCATCAACCAACCGATATAGGTTGCTAGCTGCTGAGC
>NZ_JBFTMK010000971.1:0-840 GCF_056396965.1 Pseudomonas sp. 05N434 | reverse complement strand
GTAGTGGCGTTAGCGCATCTGGAATTATTTTCTTCCAGTTCTTGACATGCCTTTCGAACCWGTCCAGAATTGCGTCCATTCCTGATTCAGGAACACGAAAACCCCTTAGATTTCAAAGGGTTGGAAGCTAGATTAGAATCTTGTTTCCAGGTACGAGTTTACACGTTTGATGTTGCGCTACTGAACATCAGATGTTTGAGGCCGAATAGCAAAATGGTTATGCAGTGGATTGCAAATCCACCTACGCCGGTTCGATTCCGACTTCGGCCTCCACTTTAAACGAGCTCCGTAGATCCATGATCTACGGAGCTTTTTTATTTTCGCAGTCCTGCAAGATTTAGTCTTGAAAAGGGGATTTGCGAACTTGCTTCAGCGGGGCGGGATGTATATATTTCCCCCTCTGTTGCACAAGCGTCAGAACTGCCAGATCGTTATTTGGACAGTCTTCAGACTGCTTACCGCGCTACCGCCCGAATGGCGAAACTGGTAGACGCATGGGACTTAAAATCCCCCGCTCGTAAGGGCGTGCCGGTTCGATTCCGGCTTCGGGCACCATCTAAAATCAAGGGTTTGCGGGCGAAAGCTAATGCAAACCCTTGTTTGTTTCTGGTCCGCTATTTTGGAGTTGCTCCGCAATTCACTTGGTAGGAGTGACTTTCTTGCCAAGGCGATAACGGATGTATTGCTCCATCATCACCACTGTCGTATGCCCAAGYTGATCTCTCGCCTGCAAGATATCACCGCTGGACTCGGCTTTATCTGTACCTGCTTTGGCGCGTAAATCCCGCATCTGAAATTCAGATTTCTGGACGCCGGCGCTTCTCTGGCCAAATCAAACCT
>NZ_JBFTMK010000970.1:0-844 GCF_056396965.1 Pseudomonas sp. 05N434 | reverse complement strand
CAACCTGACGGCCCTGTGCACCTTGAGTCTATGTGTGCTGATTGCGATCCTGCCGGTAATCATCATCAGTACCTTGCTGGTTCAGGAGGGTGCGGCGCTTTATGGCCGAATCGAAAGCGGCGAACTGGACATTGCCGGGCATGTGTCGCAGTTCAAACACAGCTTGCCGCCGTACTTTCAGCACTTGCTCGATCGTTTCGGCATGGGTGAACTGAGTGGGCTTCGCGAGAAAATCATCAAGAGCATGATGCAAGGCAGTCAGTTTCTGGCGTCCCAGGCGTTCAGTTTTGGCCAGGGGACGTTCGATTTCGTGGTGGGTTTTTTCATCATGCTGTATCTGCTGTTTTTCTTTCTGCGGGACGGGTCTGAACTGGCGCGCAAAGTGCGCGCGGCGATACCGCTGGAAGATAACCAGAAGCGTCGCTTGCAACTCAAATTCAATCGGGTGGTGCGGGCCACGGTGAAGGGCAGTTTGCTGGTGTCGATCACGCAAGGGGCGTTGGGCGGGTTGATTTTCTGGTTTCTGGATATCCCGAGCGTGCTGCTCTGGGCGGTGTTGATGGCATTCCTGTCGCTGTTGCCGGCGGTGGGGGCGGGTATCGTCTGGGTGCCGGTGGCGGCGTATTTCCTGCTCAGCGGTGCGATTTGGCAGGGCACGGTGCTCGCGTTGTTCGGGGTGTTCGTGATCGGGTTGGTGGACAATATCCTGCGACCGATTCTGGTGGGCAAGGACACCAAAATGCCTGACTACCTGATTCTCATCTCGACCCTGGGTGGCCTGGCGATTTTCGGCCTGAACGGTTTTGTCATCGGCCCGTTGATTGCCGCGTTGTTTATGTCGAGC
>NZ_JBFTMK010000969.1:0-846 GCF_056396965.1 Pseudomonas sp. 05N434 | reverse complement strand
GCTTCCAGTATTGCCGGCCCCATCGGTCACCCCGGTGTTGTCCAGGGTAATCAGGTTGGTCGCATCGGTGATGCTCGCTGCCGGTGTGAGGGTGGCGGTGTAGGTGATGTTATCGCTGGTGCTCAGACTGCTCAGGGTACCGTTGCTCACCGTCAGGTCGGCGAGGCTGAAGCCGGTCACCGCCTCGGAGAAGGTGATCGTCACTACCGAAGTCTGACCCACCGCCAGCGCCGAGTCCGCAACCACGATGGTGGCCGTCGGGCGCACGGTATCGATGGCGTAGTTGTTCGAATCGGTGGTGCCGCTGCCCACGTTACCGGAAGCGGCCGCCTGCACGCCGGTGTTGTCCAGGGTGATCAGGTTAGTCGCGTCGGTGATGGCGCTGGTCGGTGTGAACGTGGCCGTCCAGGTGATGCCGCCGTCGCTGCTGCTCACCGCCGTGAGCGTACCGTTGGCGATGGTCAGATCAGCGTTGGTGAAACCGCTCACCGCTTCGCTGAAGGTGATCGTCACCAGTGAGGTTTCACCGATTTTCAGCGCGTTGTCGGCCACCACGATGGTCGCCGTCGGCAGCACCGTATCGATGGTGTAGTTGCCGGAGTTGGTGGTGCCGCTGCCGGTGTTGCCCGCCAGATCACTGACCCCGGTGTTGTTCAGGGTGATGACGTTGCTCGAGTCATTCACGCCGACGGTCGGGGTGAAGGTCGCGGTCCAGGTGATGCCGCCGTCACTGCTGCTCACCGCCGTGAGCGTACCGTTGGCAATCGTCAGGTCGGCGTTGGTGAAACCGCTCACCGCTTCGCTGAAGGTAATGGTCACCAGCGAGGTTTCGCCCGCGGTCAGCGT
>NZ_JBFTMK010000968.1:0-847 GCF_056396965.1 Pseudomonas sp. 05N434 | reverse complement strand
GCGTTTGAATGCCAAACCCCAGATGCAAAAAAGCCCGCACTTGGCGGGCTTTGCCAGCTTGGATTGGTGGGCCGGGGTAATTTGAATCCACTAACGAAACTATTGATTTATAGCATTAATTTCTGGTTTGGCTTTTTGTTGGAATACCAATTGGAATGCCGTGCGAAGTTGCACTCCACTTGACCAGCCTCGTCACTCCACTCCGATCCTGTTGATACTGACTTCAATGGTCCACAGCGCCAGTCCTGCGGGCGTCCCAGAACAGTGGGAGCCAATTCACGGTTCTGTTGCTTAGAGTCACCTCACCGCCTAGCCACATCACTGGTAGCACGGGTTTAGGGATRCTGGATGCAAACACAATAGTCGATGCGAAACTCATGGCCCCCAACTGCATCCTTGCAATTTTCTCTGGGGGTATCACCACGGACTCGCCGCTTTCACTRCCATCGGCCTTTCTTTCGAGGAAATACCGCACCAACTGTGATCCGATTTCACTGCATACACCTAGACTCTCATCCCTCTCCTGGCCCCAGATCTCACTAGACGCGAAAGCATAGGGTTCGATCACGCTATCGATAGCCGTCCGTATGGATTGATCACTTCGATCTGTCAACGCAGGGAATCTGGTGTCAACCTCGTTCTGAAGGAAGGAAAAGTGAAAACCAGGTTTCGCCGAAGGAAATTGAAATTTTCCGGCAGAATTACGCACTGAAAACAGCCTCGCAGCGGAAAGACCTGCATCGCACGTGACGCAGTACCTGAAGACAATCTGTAGGTTTGACCGCATGAGCGCTTCATTTTGACTAAGCGCTTGCAACCTGTTCACTACCTCAACTCCGCTCCAGAG
>NZ_JBFTMK010000967.1:0-855 GCF_056396965.1 Pseudomonas sp. 05N434 | reverse complement strand
GCCTTGTCCCTGCTTGATCGACTCCGTGCCCCTTGGATCATTTTTTTTATAATGGACGCTCTTTACTCAGAAGCTACAAACCTCAACCTCCATTCAATTAATCGTACTTTCGTGTTCCGTGGCCAGCCAGTTTTCACAACACAGCCAATTAATCCGGCTTGGCGCCCRTGCTATCGACGCGCCCGGGAGACCCCAATCGTCAGCACAGTGATGCGCAAGGTGCACGGTATTACCTTCCATTTTCTCAATTATTTGTGGCGTGCCGGGGTTCGGGGGCAACCGGCGCCGGTCATGGCTAGGCCTCCGGAACCCCCACCAAATAAGAGTCTGGATCATGAGTTCATTCTGATTTTGAAGGGCTACGTTGAATCTCAAGGGTTGCCGACCAAAAAGGCGCTCCCTGATGTCTGCACGCTCACAGAAAGTCGAAGGTGGAAAGGCATGACTATCAGCGGTATCCAGGCCTTAATCCGACGGCATCGGGCTGCTATTGCCGATGCAGCAAGGAATGATGAGGCGCTGCTAGGTGCAACAGAAATTGCAAAAAAATTAGCGCAGTTGACGTTCAGCCAGGTACGGCGTTCGGCGCGCGCAAATCGGCAACTCGCGTGTAAAAACCAAGATTCCTAGATGATCTCAAATTCTGCTTGTCGCTTCATAGGACTTGCCCAGGCTGCCTACTAGCACTGCTAGGGTTTGCCTAGAACTACAGTTTGCCCCTCGCGAGCGCCCTGCCCCTCTCAATTACGGCACCCACACTGGCAGTTTGGACCTACCAGGTTTATCAATGATGATCGCCAGGCTTTGCTTGGCTCGCGTAGCTGCAACATAAAAGAATGAGAGACTCCAGTCTTC
>NZ_JBFTMK010000966.1:0-855 GCF_056396965.1 Pseudomonas sp. 05N434 | reverse complement strand
GCACCAGTGCCGCCCGTGATTGAACCGACCAACGTGCCCGAGGCAGTTTCACCGGTGTTGTCAGGCTCGCTGCCGATGACAGTGCCCGCCGCCAGGTCCTGGCCGTCCTTGGTCAGATCCAACGCCTTTTCGTAAACGGTCACGTCGTTATCGGGGGCCACCACGAGGGAACAGTTGGAGATGTCGATGGTGATGGTCGTGGTGCTTTCATCGCCGTCGCCATCGCGCACGGTGTAGGTGAACACGTCCGTGGCGCCCGGTTCACCGACCGAGTTCGGATTGCTGTGGTACACGGCGTTGCCGTTGGCATCCAGAGTGAGATAGCCGTAGGTGCCGTTGATGTGCGTATTCAAACCACCGATAGCCGAAGTCGAGGTATCGCCGCCGGCGCGCACGCCAACCACCGCGCCACCCAAGGCCGGGCCGTCAGCACCGAGCACATCATTGCCCAACACATTGCCGCTGACCGTGCCGCCTTCCGCCACTGAGACGACATCGGCACGAGCGGTTGGCACGTCATCGACGATGTTGATCACGATGGTGCCGGTGACGCTGTTGCCCAGAGAATCGGTGGCCTGATAGGTGAAGCTTTCGCTCAGGGTGTTCGCACCGTCGTTGGCGTGAGGGGTGGTCGTGGGGGGCGAGGTCAGGGTGTAGGTGTAGCTGCCGTCCGGGTTGAGCAGGATTTGCCCGTAGGTTCCGTTGGCGCTGCCGACCAGGCTGTACGTAATGGTGTCGCTGGTGCCGGTGACTGAACCCACCAGCGTGCCCGAGGCGGTTTCGCCGGTGTTGCCAGGCTCGCTGCCGACGACCGTGCTTCGCCGGTGTTGCCAGGCTCGCTGCCGACGACCGTGC
>NZ_JBFTMK010000965.1:0-862 GCF_056396965.1 Pseudomonas sp. 05N434 | reverse complement strand
CGGTGGGCGGAGTTTATGGATCTGTTACGAAGTAGCTGATCCATAAACCGGGCATTATGAAACCCTGGGGGGGGTAGGATCGTCAGGCGTCTGCGCTGTCGCGGCAGCCCCCTTTAGCTCTTCATAGGTGACCTGAGTGACTGTTACATCATAAATACATACACTTGCTCAAGCCCCTGAATTGAGCTTTTCACCCACAACAGGATTGAACGCCGAATAGGCATCAACACCATTCGATACAGACCTGACTTTATTTTTTGGCTTGAATTTGAGAACCCTTTTCTCTACCAAATGCCAAGAGCTGTATCCCAAAATCAGAGTAATGACCACTGTAACAACAAGATAGGTTGAATAGGCAATACCAGGGAATTTTAGCAAAACAAACTGCTGAACCGGAAAAGCATAGATATAAACACCGTAAGAGCAGTCACCCATTTTATTAACCAAACTCCCCAACCAACTTTTGGAAAGTCCATATGCCAAAACGACATACGGTAACGTAAGCCATAACAGGGCTTTCGAAAACGATAAATACGGAGCCAGAAGAAGGGTAATCATCACCATGACAGTTACGCCGGAGAGACTGAACCACCGTTCGAGCCCCCACTTCGCATAACATGCCCCAATCATGAAATAGATGCCTATTAACGGAATGTTTCTTACATCAGTACCGTGAACCACCAGCAAAGGCGCATCTCGCCAGCACCAAAAAACTACAATCAGCGCAAACAATGCTGCGGTAACTGTGTATGCAAGACGACCGCCTTTGAATAGAAGCCCAAGCGCCACCACGACCAAATACATGAAAAATTCAATAGGCAAACTCCATAGAGGACCATTGATCACATTGGCAACTCTGGAG
>NZ_JBFTMK010000964.1:0-863 GCF_056396965.1 Pseudomonas sp. 05N434 | reverse complement strand
CTGCTGGTGGACCTGTGTAGCATTGCATTGGGAAATCGTTCGAAAACAGCAAACCGATTGAATTGCCGCGAACTGCTGCATGAATTGGGTGTACACCCCTATTTCAAAAGCTGGTCCGAAAGTTACTTAAAAGCGCTTGACTGGTACGGATCCAAATCAGGTGAGTCCGTCTCAGAGTTGAACCTCGAGCAGGTGCTCATGACTGCAATTATTCTCGACATTTACCCGGACGCGGGAGGCGACGAGCGTCGAAATCACATCGCGGGTTACAACCTTTATGCACCTGAAAACATAGAGAAATCGGTTCCAGAGGTTTTCACTGAACTGGAACGGCATCTTGAGAATGAGCATGACATTCCTTCTAACACCAGTACGCTCGCCGCCTACTTGCTGCTGGCAGGCAGGGCACCCGAATTTCTGGTAAGAAATCTGCCCGAATCATTGCGACTGGGCACCCCCGAATGGATTACGTTCTGTCGGGGTGTTGCCATAGCAGAAGCCAACGCTTGCGGTTCCGTGCTTTCCATGACATTTGCCAACGTCATGCAACTTGAAGCGATTGAGCCAGTCAACAAGGAGCAGGAAATTCTGCACAGCGTGCTGTCAGTCGACCCGATTATTGACTGGGCGCTGTTGAACAACGTGATTACTCTTGAGCAGGTGGTCAGTGACTATAAAGGTTCTGGTGATCGTGCTATTGAGGCTTATCAGACCTTTGCGGATGTATATTCCCAAGCAGTCGCCACGTTATCGACCCCACTGCCCAGCCGAAAAGCGATTTCCCGGGAGATACTTGAGCAGATCGTGCCGGACTGCGATTTCATCGACGAAAAAATACTGTTCGAGAAACAACGGGGTTGGCA
>NZ_JBFTMK010000963.1:0-865 GCF_056396965.1 Pseudomonas sp. 05N434 | reverse complement strand
TTCACAACTGGCTGAGCAAATCCGGCTACTGCACTGCCCATGATGTGCATGCCAACCATGTGAGATGACGAAACGGCTCCGGCCTCGATTTCAATCAAACCATAAGGCACCGTAGAAGATGCTGGAAGCGCTGTGATATATGTGGCGCTGGAGCCATCCCCACAATGACTAACACTGTGCAGCTTAACAAAAATCGAGTGTGGGTAAGATCCAGCCGGGTAACGCACCCATCCTCCGCCTTGGTTCTTTACATACTCAGAAGCGGCGGCTGTAGCCGGCGTCCAATCCCAGGTTGAAGGAAGGAGTCCAGGCTTGAAGATAATCGCGTCCGCGAACTCCCAGATATTCACCGTTACACCAGACAGCATCATATTGACTGTAGTAATAGTGTCCGCCACAACGCCGCGCTTGAAGCCCATGTCTGTCGAGACAATCTCATTGGTGGGTTGGTCGTTCGTGACTCCCGATTTTCCTAAAATACTCATAATATGATCATCCATGATTGTGATGTTTGGTTTAGTTACAACAGCCCTGTTCGCATTTCTAGTTACTGCTGCTTTGGTTTCCGACGGTGCTCGGCTAAACGCCACCGCCAACTGACTGGCTTCCCAGCGAATCACGTTGTAAGCCAGCCAAAGTCCCCATACCTCCTGATAGACCAGGTCGACTTTTTTGCTACGCAAGGTCATCGCGTTCCGCTGCATCGAAGTCTTGATGGCAATGGAGCCCAATTCGATCTCCCAGCGCTCTGATAAAGCTTGGCAACGGCCTTGGCTGTAGGTATCGGCTGGGCGCCGTCGGCCTGCTCCAGGAGATAGCTGAGATCATCCAGATCAATCACCTGAGCTCGGTGCAGAGCGTGCGC
>NZ_JBFTMK010000962.1:0-867 GCF_056396965.1 Pseudomonas sp. 05N434 | reverse complement strand
CTGCTGTCGACGGCGATCGAGCCGTAGGTTCCAGTTGCCGAGCCATTGATCGACCAGGTGGCAGTGGCCGCATGGTCGATGTCGCTTGAACTGAACTGGCCGCTGACGCTGAGGGTGGTGTCTTCTTGCACCGCGCCGACATCGTTGCCCGATGCGAAGCTGAGTACGGGCGCATCGTTGCTGCCGGTGACAGTCACGGTCACCTGCTGGGTGTCGACCCCGCCGAGGCCATCGCTGACCTGGATGGTGAACACTTCATCGTGASTCTCGCCGGCCTKCAACGACTGCACGGCACTGGCGACGCCATTGGTGCCGTTGGCCAAGGTGTAAGTCCATTGACCGGTGCTGTCGACGGYGATCGAGCCGTAGGTGCCGGTATTGGACCCGGCAATGCTCCAGGTGGCGGTGGCCGCATGATCAATGTCGGTCGAACTGAACTGGCCACTGACGCTGAGGGTGCTGTCTTCCTGCACCGCGCCGGCATCGTTGCCGTTGGCGAAGCTGAGTACGGGTGCATCGTTGCTGCCGGTGACGGTGACAGTCACTTGCTGGGTGTCGACGCCGCCCAGGCCGTCGCTGACCTGGATGGTGAACACTTCGTTGTGACTCTCGCCGGCCTGCAGCGACTGCACGGCACTGGCGACGCCATCGCTGCCGTTGGCCAGGGTGTAAGTCCATTGGCCSGTGCTGTCGACGGCGATCGAGCCGTAGGTGCCGGTATTGGACCCGGCGATGCTCCAGGTGGCGGTGGCTGCATGGTCGATGTCGCTTGAGCTGAATTGGCCGCTGACGCTGAGCGTGCTGTCTTCCTGCACTGCACCAAGCTCGTTGCCGCTCGCGAAGCTGAGTACCGGTGCGTCATTGCTG
>NZ_JBFTMK010000961.1:0-867 GCF_056396965.1 Pseudomonas sp. 05N434 | reverse complement strand
CAGCGCTTGGCCAACGAACGCGCCAGTGCCACACGCTGACGCTGACCGCCGGACAACTGATGCGGCTTGCGTTTGGCGTATTGGGTCATGTGCACCAGGCGCAGCATTTCTTCGACACGGGCGTCGATTTCGCTGGCGGGCAAACGGTCCTGCTTGAGGCCGAAGGCGATGTTCTGCGCCACCGTCATGTGCGGGAACAGCGCATAGGACTGGAACATCATGTTGATCGGCCGTTCGTAGGGCGGCATGTCAGTGATGTCGACACCGTCGAGCAGAATCCGCCCTTCGGTCGGGCGCTCGAAGCCGGCGAGCATGCGCAGCAGCGTCGATTTGCCCGAGCCGGAACCACCGAGCAAGGCGAAGATTTCGCCTTGATGGATTTCCAGGGACACATCGTCCACGGCGGTGGTTTCGTCGAATTTCTTGGTGACGCGGTCGACTTTCACCAGCACCTTTTTCGGTGCCTGGTGACTATCAAGAGCCTTCCTGTAGATGCTGGAGGCGTTTGCCATATGAAACTCCCAACAGGTTTCAGTCGTCGGGCCAACACGGCCTGACTTAAGAGTGGATTGCAAACCCGGGCCGGGCGATGCCATTGAATTCAACGCTTACCGCTCGGGCTTATTCGGCACCGCCGTCCTGGCTGCCTGGTCGTACTTGTTGTTATTGCGGTTCATCTATTACGTGAGCCACCGGCGCGCAAAGGCACGCCCGCCAGACTCACGGGGGCAGTCAATCGATTGGTAATGTCTGAAGTCAGCGCGTATTGCGCAGCGCCGCCCGTTGTCGGCACGCCTCGCCAAACGCCTGGAAAATACTCAAGTAAGGGGGATTCGAAAGCACCTGCCATTCCGGGTGCCATTGCAC
>NZ_JBFTMK010000960.1:0-882 GCF_056396965.1 Pseudomonas sp. 05N434 | reverse complement strand
GCTTGCTCCCGCTGGGTTGCGAAGCGACCCCAAACCCGGCAATCACGGTTTTTCAGACACACCGCAAACTCAGGTTTTGCGACTGCTTCGCAGCCGAGCGGGAGCAAGCTCCCTCGCCACAATAAGTGCTCTCACCACAGACTTTCGTTAGCCTTGCGGATCGAGGTTATCCAGCACCCGGTTGACGGCCAGCTCACCGAGCATGACCACCGATTGAATCCCCAACATCATGTTGCGATGGGGCATGTCCATCAACCCGGCGAACTCACTGAGCATCACGCTCGCCGATGCCAGGGATTCGCAGGCGTTGACCAGCAGTGTTTCGTTATCGACCTTCGCACCCACATGGTAAATGGTGCTGGGTTTGCGCTTGGTGTCTTTGGGAGTGGGTGGTTTGAGGTAGTGGTCGAGGGCGCGGTCGGCGGCTTCGTGGAGTTTTTTGGAATCGAGGGATTCGTAGGGGGAGACGTCGTCGGGTGCTGGTGGATTAGGTGTTGGTTTGAACATGGATAAAGCCTCCTAGAGTCATGGAGCCACCACTGTTCGCTGCGAGACGAAAGAAGGTGGCAGCTATACGCGGGTCGCAGACCGGGACTCTAGAACCGGCAGACCCGAAGGTCTCCCACGTACAGCCGCCATAACATGAACGGAGGATGTTGTGCGTCTAGAGATACACGGGCTGCGAGACCCGATCGCTGATTCGTCAACGACAAGGAAACGATATAGCCCACGCCCCAGGCGCACTAGCCGGCGGATTCTGGCGTAGTCGTAGGCAGCGGCGCAAGGATGTGTAGGTTGGGTGAGTTTCTGGAAGTGTCGTTTAAACATCGCCGTTTAAGATCAAAAGATCGCAGCCTCGTTGCACTCGACAGCTCCTACAGG
>NZ_JBFTMK010000959.1:0-892 GCF_056396965.1 Pseudomonas sp. 05N434 | reverse complement strand
AAACCGTGCTGGGTGCCAATAATTACTACCCGGAGCGCGACGGTCACATTGCCGCTCTCGACCGATTCGAAACCACCACCAGCCGCTTGCTCGCCGAGCACCTGCCCCACTCCAGCGTGGTCAAGGTGTTCAATGCAATCCTCGCCCAGGACCTGGTGCAGGACACGCGCCCGAAAGCAGCGCCCGACCGACGCGCACTGCCGATCGCGGCGGATGATCCGGCGGCGAAAGCGCTGGTGATCAAGTTACTGGACGAGATTGGATTCGACGCGGTAGATGCGGGCAGTCTTGATGAAAGCTGGCGATTCGAACGGGCTAAACCCGCCTACTGCATACCGCTGGATAAAGAGGGGCTGAAGGTTGCCTTGGCTGCGGCCCATCGGCAGGTCGAATTGCCCGAGGGATCGTGGCGTCGCTGAATAGCCCACAACCTGCTGGATCGAGAGAAGACTCGAAGCTGACTGCGGACAGTGTCAGCTTTAGGTCGACTCCGACCTGTGACGGCCGGCAACAGTCGACCCAATAGGGTTGTCCACAACGCCCCATCAATTGGGCCGTAAGCGGCCGCCCTTAGCGATGTGGGTGTACAGTCAAAGACACCAGTTTGAGCACAATGGGGCGAACGACGAGTATGCACAGGAATGCCACCGGCATGGCCAATTTATAGGCGTGCAGCGCATTACTTAGGTAATCATTCTCAATACCGGAATTTGCCGCGGTGATCACGAATGACATCAAGAGCGCCATGATGGTGGCCATATACAGTGCGAAAACATAAGGCGTAGCGCGAACCGAGAGCTTGCGTTGGTTGAAAAATAGAGCTTTAGAGGATGTTTTTGGATTCATATCAGACCTTTTTGATCTTCGATTGGTAGGTGATGAACACCATAGC
>NZ_JBFTMK010000958.1:0-897 GCF_056396965.1 Pseudomonas sp. 05N434 | reverse complement strand
CTGAACAACATCAAGTACCTGGCCCAGGGCACCATCTACCCGGACGTGATCGAGTCGGCTGGCGCGAAAAGCGGCAAGGCGCACGTGATCAAGTCGCACCACAACGTGGGCGGCCTGCCGGAAGAAATGAACCTCAAGCTGGTTGAGCCGCTGCGCGAACTGTTCAAGGACGAAGTCCGTCGTCTGGGCCTGGAACTCGGCCTGCCGTACGACATGGTCTACCGTCACCCGTTCCCGGGTCCGGGCCTGGGCGTGCGGATCCTCGGTGAAGTGAAGAAGGAATACGCCGACCTGCTGCGTCGTGCCGACCACATCTTCATCGAAGAACTGCGCAAGGCCGACTGGTACCACAAGGTCAGCCAGGCGTTCGTGGTGTTCCAGCCGGTGAAATCGGTTGGCGTGGTCGGCGATGGCCGTCGTTACGCCTGGGTCGTTGCTCTGCGTGCCGTGGAAACCATCGACTTCATGACCGCGCGTTGGGCACACCTGCCTTACGAACTGCTGGAAACCGTCAGCGGCCGGATTATCAATGAAATCGAAGGCATCTCCCGCGTTACTTACGACGTGTCGAGCAAGCCGCCAGCGACGATTGAGTGGGAGTGATCCCGCTCTGACTGATCGTCGGTAACAACCGAAAGGCCCCGTGAATGTGAGTTCACGGGGCCTTTCGCGTTTCACGGTGCGGTGTTTCCCTACACTGGCAAGCGTCCTTCGAGTTTCATGCCCATGCCGGTGAGCGCATGGGAAAGGCTGATCAGGTTGGGGTAAGGTTTTTGATGGATGTCAGTCCAGGCGGGGCGATTGACCAGGTATTGCCCATCGGCCGTTCGTTCAACCAGAGTCTCTGTGATCAGGCCGGTTCTGCTGCGATGGACCAATGTCCAGGTTCCGTCAGAT
>NZ_JBFTMK010000957.1:0-903 GCF_056396965.1 Pseudomonas sp. 05N434 | reverse complement strand
TAACAGAGCCGCACCCACCTGGACCATTTCATTACCACTTCATCGACGTCTTAAATAGTAGGCGGGCCTGCACCGCACCGTTACGACTACTGGATAAATACGAGCTGTTTAAATAATCTTTCGCAATGCATCAATACAGTGATCCACATCGGCAATCGTGTGGTTGTACGTCAGGCATAACCTGATTCTGGATTGATGATTCGGCACAAAGGGCGGTACGAACAGTGAGCCCATGATCCCTTTGCCGACCAACTCGGCATTGACCCGGGYGGCTTCCATCGGATCTTTGAATACCACTGGGATCACGGCAGTCTTCGAATAGAGCTTATCGACACCCAGTGAGTCAATTTGCTTATGTGCGTAGCGGGTGAGCTCAGCAAGTTGAAGCCGACGCGCAGCCCCTTCCGTAGCGTTGATCTCCAGCGCGGTGCATGAGGCCGAGGCGACACCCGGTGAAACCGACCGTGAAGCATTATAGGTAGGGCAGCGGAACCGGACTCTTTCAGCGAACGCCTCATCCTTGAATACAACGAACCCACCGGATGAGCCAAAAGCTTTGCTCATGGTACCAACTATGTAATCGATCTCTGAGACCACTCCAGCCGATTCACAGGCCCCTTGGCCTGAACCGCCCAACATACCGACACCATGAGCGTCATCGATGTAGATTTCGAGGCTCGGATGGATCTGTTTCAACCGAGCGATCTTGCCGAGATCAGCGACATCACCGTCTGCCGAGAAAACCCCATCGGTAATGATCAAAATTCTCTTGTCTTGATTCAGTCGGACTAATTGCTCCAGCATTTCGACGTTGGCATGACTGTAGGCCCTGAATGGACGGCCCGACAATTTCACACCGTCCCAGATCGACACATGTGACAATTTATCCAACAGAATCAGATC
>NZ_JBFTMK010000956.1:0-907 GCF_056396965.1 Pseudomonas sp. 05N434 | reverse complement strand
GCACTCTGGGGTGCCAAGGGTTGGCTGGAACCGATGAAGGACTTGCCGGCCAACTACGCCCTCGACGACGTTTTCCCTTCGGTGCGTGAAGGTCTTTCGGTCAAGGGCTCGCTCTATGCCCTGCCGTTCTACGCTGAAAGCTCCATCACCTATTACCGCACCGACCTGTTCAAGGACGCCGGGCTGACCATGCCGGAACGCCCGACCTGGGAACAGATCGGCGAATTCGCCAGCAAACTCACCCATAAAGATAAAGAACAGTACGGCATCTGCCTGCGTGGCAAGGCTGGCTGGGGCGAAAACATGGCGCTGATCACCACTGTCGCCAACGCCTATGGCGCGCGCTGGTTCGATGAGAAATGGCAGCCGGAATTCACCGGTGCTGAGTGGAAAAATGCACTGAATTTCTACGTCGACACCATGAAAAAGTCCGGCCCGCCCGGCGCATCGAGCAACGGTTTCAATGAGAACCTGGCGCTGTTCAACAGCGGCAAATGCGCGATCTGGGTCGATGCCAGTGTGGCCGGCTCGTTCGTGACCGACAAAACCCAGAGCAAAGTCAGCGACCACGTCGGCTTTACTTACGCACCGCATCAGGTCACCGACAAAGGTTCGGCCTGGCTGTATTCGTGGGCACTGGCTATCCCCACCAGTTCCAAGGCCAAGGAAGCGGCGAAAACCTTCAGCGCCTGGGCCACGTCCAAGGAGTACGGAGCCCTGGTCGCGGAAAAAGACGGCATCGCCAACGTGCCACCAGGCACTCGCGCTTCGACCTACACCGAGGCTTACATGAATGCCGCGCCGTTCGCCAAGGTGACGCTGGAATCGCTGAAAGCCGCGGACCCGAGCCAACCGTCCCTCAAGCCCGTGCCCTACATTGGCATCCAGCTGGTGACCATTCCTGAAT
>NZ_JBFTMK010000955.1:0-913 GCF_056396965.1 Pseudomonas sp. 05N434 | reverse complement strand
TCGCGTAACTGAGCAGCGAGGTCTTGTCGCGCTGCACATCGGCCTGATCGATGCGCAGCAAGGTATGGCCGAACATCGACGACGGGCTGTTCAGGTAGGCGGCCGGGAAAATCATCACCGCACTGTGGGGTGAAACGTCCTTGAACCATTGCTTGAATTCAGCACAGTCCAGCGACGGCAGATCCGTCAGGTCAAGTTGCGCCTTGAGCCAGCGAGTACGGGCCGGATAGACGCATTGCGCATGCTGCTCGCCGGCACTGGCCGGGGCATACAGCGCCTGTACGGTCGCCGCCAGTTCGCGGTCGGGGTGTTCGTTGCCATCGGAGGCGAGAAAGAATTTCTTGTCGCTGACATAGCTGCGCCAGCCACCGAGCTTGGCGGTTTCGTAATGACCCAGGGAAATCCAGAAGGGGTCGTTGGCCAGTTGCTGCAAACGTTGATTGTCGATGTGGGGCGCGGCGGACAGCGGGGCGCAGACACAGAGCGCCAGCCAGGCAAGGCGTTTGAGCATAGTGAGCAACTTAAGTCGAAAGAAACAAAGACCCAAAGAGGCAGGCCAAAAGGGCCGGGGTCAAAAAAATAAAACCCGCTCCCCAAAGAGAGCGGGACGGGTCGAGCTTAAGCTTGAGTGGCGTACTTAGCCAGACGAGGATCGTTCTTCAATACGGCCAGGGTATTGGTATGCACGTCTTCAGCGGTCACGTCAGCCTTGCTGAAAATTTGCTGGAAGTGTTGATGAGTCACGGCGGCGAAGTGCGCACGGTCTTCCGGCGCCACGCCCAGTACCACGGCGTAAGTGGTCAGCGCTTCGCCCTGACCTTTAGCCATGTCTTCGGACAGCTCGTTCATCATGCCATTCATGGCAATCCAGGATTTGCCGCCATAGGTCAGCGCCGCATTGGTCGAGCAACCG
>NZ_JBFTMK010000954.1:0-915 GCF_056396965.1 Pseudomonas sp. 05N434 | reverse complement strand
GGCCGTGGCAGAGCAGACCAACCTGCTGGCCCTCAACGCTGCCATCGAAGCGGCCCGTGCCGGTGAGGCTGGTCGTGGTTTTGCGGTGGTGGCTGACGAAGTTCGTGGCCTGGCCCAGCGCACGCAAAAATCCACCGAGGAAATCGAAGGCCTGGTGGCCGGCTTGCAGAACGGCACTCAACAAGTGGCGGCGGTGATGAACAACAGTCGTACCCTGACCGACAGCAGCGTGGCGCTGACTCGCAAGGCCGGCGTATCACTGGAAAACATCACCCGCACGGTGTCCAACATTCAGTCAATGAACCAGCAGATCGCTGCCGCCGCCGAGCAACAAAGCGCCGTGGCCGAAGAGATCAGCCGCAGCATCATCAACGTACGCGACGTGTCCGAACAGACCGCCACCGCCAGCGACGAAACCGCTGCGTCCAGTGTTGAACTGGCGCGGTTGGGCAATCAGTTGCAGATGATGGTGAGTCACTTCCGGGTTTGATATTCACTTTGCGGTGAATGATAAATGGCCTTCTCGGGCAAGCCTCGCTTCTACAGGTTCAGTGAGTAACCTGTACAAGGAGCGAGGCTTGCCCGCGAAGGCTATCTAACGCTTAAACACTAATCGCATTGGTAAACACCAACCGATTGCCAAACGGATCGGCCACGGTCATGTCCTGACTGCCCCACGGCATCGCCTGGATTTGTGGGTGCGCAAACTTATATTCCTTGGCCAGCAATTGCTGCTGGAACGCCTCCAGCTCATCGGTCTCGATGCGCAGGGCCGAGCCCGGTGTCGCGTCGCCATGATGTTCGGAGAGGTGCAGCACGCACTCGCCACGGGAGATTTGCAGGTACAGCGGGAGGTTCGCCTCGAAGCGGTGCTGCCAATCAATCTTGAACCCCAGAAACTCGACGTAGAACTCC
>NZ_JBFTMK010000953.1:0-930 GCF_056396965.1 Pseudomonas sp. 05N434 | reverse complement strand
AATTACTCATATGTGCTGGCGCTGCAATCTTAATACACATAATACTGAAATTATCTGACTTTTTATAACATTTTGAGCTTGTCAGCAGGTGCCATTCCATTGCCAGTAGTTTCAGTTGAATCAATGACATAGCCAACTGTGGAGGCTTTAGCCAATTTGATTTTTTGATATCCGATTTAGTAGGTGAGCGCCTTTGCGTCGGACTAGGCCCTCTAGGTTGACTTTTCTATGATCAACACTGAAGCGTGGCTGATCCGCGGATCGGGCTACAGAACGAGGCATCACAGAGAAGTCTTGCGTATAAACTGTGCGGAAGTCCGCATTTTTGATTTCTGGAGTTGATTTATAAGGATATTCCACGGTCTTCTATGGCAGTTTGGGTGCGCGCTCGAAAGGCGCYAGTTCAACTGTCGCCTCTTTTTAGGGCAAATGAGAGCGGGGGTATATTAATTTACTCCWTTTGCATTATATTTGTAATATTTTATGTCAAGAGCTGAATTTGTGAGCAGTGTAGTTATTCTACCTAGTTACTGAATACAAAAAGCTAAGAATGATATCAGATGGCCATTATACTTAAGTATTAGTCTAAGGGGAGAGCCGGTCATTGGTCTTTTTCGCAATTAATCATCCATGACACGCCAAACCGATCGACCAGCATCCCGAAGCGTGCCGCCCAGAACGTCGTCTCCAATGGCATTTGAATACTCCCGCCTTGCGCCAATGCCGCAAACACTCGCTCTGCCTCAACCACACGGTCGACATTCAATGACACCGAACAACCGCTCATGCCGGCGCTGGGGCGATCGGGTGTGGTATCCGACCCCATGATCGACTGATCCCCGACCAACAGGCGCGTATGAATGATCAGGTTGTGGCAGTCCGCTGGCACATGGTCGCGAGCCGGAGTTTCGCCGAAGGTCATCATGACTT